>CBFGLL010000029.1:0-15501 GCA_965649585.1 uncultured Chitinophagaceae bacterium
CAGGACTTCCAGCCTGGATGAAAAAAGATTTTCTGCATCTATGCCGTTGCGCTTCAGGAAGCTGGGAGGGTTTACCCGCATCACATTTAATGATATTACCTTGCTGAAGGGCAGGCAGAGCTTTGCGGAATGGATGATGGCAGCATCTTACAAAGGAGTGAACAGCAATATTGCTACTTCCACCAGCAGCCTTACAGCGATGGATCTCCAGAGCAGGCTCACGGTGAGTTTTATGGCACCCAAGCGCACGAGGCTAAGCCCGCAGCTCACTTACCATTATCAAAGCAAAAAAATTAACGGGTGGAAAATAGAAGCAGAAAAATTAATCGGCAAAGGATCACAGTTAAGAGCATTTTATGAGTACACCGATTATGCCAAGTCAGGCACATTTGCCCTAAGCTGGCAGCATAATTTGTCGTCTTTTATTTATGGAGCCAATCTGTCTGGTTATAAAAAGGCTTTGAACACTTCCCAGTTTGCGGGAGGGTCATTGCAATGGCAAGCTGGGGCGGTAGATATTTCTGCACAAAAAAATGTGGGAACCGGTGGTATCATCATAGAAGCTTTCCTGGATGCGAACTTCAATGGCAAAAAAGATAAAGGGGAGTTATTAGTAAAGGCGCCGCAGGTAAAAATCGATGGAAGAAACGCTGCCGTAAAAGGCAAGTCGATGAGTGTAACGCTGGATGCACTCGAGCCTTTTGAAACTTATACCATTGCGCTTGACAGCCGCAATTTTGAGAACCCTTCCTGGAAGATTGAGCACAAAACTTATCAATTAACATTGGAACCTAATATGTATAGAAAAATATCCGTTCCCGTGATTGCTGCGGGTGAAGTAGCAGGATATGTGTATGCGGGGGATTCGGTATCAAAAACCGGTATGGGCAAAATAAAATTGCACATACATGATGTTCATCAAAAGCTGGTAGCATCTGTTTATGCACAACCAGATGGATTTTTTTCTTACATGGGCTTAAAGCCAGGCCGGTACAGTATTTCAGCCGATGAGAACTCTTTACAAAAATTTCAAAAAAAGGACATAAAACAAAAACATGTATTTGAAATAAAGTTCAGTGAAGATGGTGATTACGTGGATGACCTGGAGATTATTTTGCAGGCAAAGTAACCACCCGGAAAAATAATTTTAAACATTTTTCAATTTAATAAAAACGTAAACAATAAGTTAATTCAACCTACGTTTAAGAACCAAATAAAACCCCTTTTAATCAATTCAAAAAAATCCAAACAATGAAAAAACTTTTCTTAGCAGCAATCGTATTAGCTTCTGCAACTGCTACAACAAATGCACAAGTGATGACCACTGCCAATGCTACTGCTACTATTGTTGCTCCTATCAACATTACCAAAATAACAGACATGAATTTTGGTAACCTGGCTTCATCTGCTGTGGCTGGTGACGTGACCCTGAGTGCTTCAGCTACTCCTACCCGCATTGCGAACGGTGGTGTAACCTTACCAGCAAACACCGGTACGGTAGCAGCAGCGAGGTTTACAGTGTCGGGTGCGCCAGACTACACCTACGATGTAGTTCTTCCTGGTGATTTTACAATTTTGCTGGAAAGTGGAGGTAGCCCTTCAATGGCAACTGCTTCTTATACTTCAAGTGTAGGCCTCACAGGTGGTCAGCTTGATAACACGGGGGTTCAGGAACTGTACATTGGCGCCACACTTTATGTAGACGCCCTTCAACCTGCAGGCATTTATACTACTACAAGTCCATTCGCTGTTTTCGTTAACTATAATTAATTGTTGAATTTATTGGCTGCACATTTTTTGTGCAGCCAATTTTTTTCATCTTTCACCGCATACATTTACATGAAGCATTTATCTATAATAATAGCTTGCTTGCTAGGGATTTCCTCTCAAGTAAATGCACAGGTTTTGGCAAGCGCCAATGCTACTGCAACGATTGTATCTCCACTGGCAATAAGTAAAACTGCAGACCTTAATTTTGGTAATATGGCTGTTACAAGTGCTGCCGGAAGCATAGTTACGCTTGCGCCAACAGCTGCTGCTACCAGGACAGAAAGCGGCGGTGGCGTTACCTTTCCTGCATTTACCGGTACTGTTTCTGCTGCCAGCTTCGTGGTAAGTGGCGTGCCCGGTTATACTTTTGATATCACACTTCCTGGTGGAACATTGTTGGAAAACGGTCCATTCTCCATGTTTGCAAACAATTTTACAAAAAGTGCCGGCGCAGGTGTATTAGATGCTTTTGGTATGCAGGCGTTTTATGTGGGAGCCGATTTAACAGTGGCTGCTGCACAACCTGCAGGAGTTTATACCACCATCACACCCTTTGTAATACTGGTCAACTATAATTAATTAGTTCCCGATAAAAAAATCAGCAATAGCAACTACATTCCCTGACAATTGATGTAACCTTTGTAATTTCGAAAAAACTTACCCTACCATGTTTAATATTATTTCCCGCAGTTGCATTTTCCTTATGCTTGTTTGCTTTGTGAATAATTCCATCGCACAAGGGGATCTTATGATCACCCCGAGGCGCCTGGTTTTTGAAGGCAATAAAAGAGTACAGGAAATTAACCTTGCCAATACCGGTAAGGATACAGCGGTGTACACTATTTCTTTTGTGCAATATAAAATGGATGAAGAAGGTAAATTTCATCCCATTGATGACACTGATTCCACGCAAAAGTTTGCCCATAAAAATTTAAGGTTTTATCCTCGTTCAGTTACTTTGGCGCCAAATGAAGCACAGTCTATTAAAGTACAGTTGGTAAAGGCAAATGAATTGGCGCCTGGTGAGTACAGGTCTCATTTATACTTCCGTAGTACCGGTACGCCTGCGAAAGAGGAAGAAAAAAATACTGCCGCTAAGGATAGTGGAATCACCATAAGGTTAACACCATTATTCGGTATCACCGTTCCTACTTTAATAAGAGTGGGTACTCCGGAGGTTACCGGTAAATTAACAGCTTTAAAACCCAGCCTCAACCCGGGAAACAAACCCGTTTTAGATGTTGTTTTACTGCGTGAAGGCAATATGTCATTGTACGGCGATCTTACCGTAAACCATATTGCACCCGATGGTAAGGTTTCAAGGGTCGGTTATGTGAGGGGTATTGCAGTATATGTACCTAATGCCAAACGTAACTTCCACCTTCCGCTCGAGGTTTCAAAAGGAGTTGATTTAACTAAAGGTAAATTATCGATTACTTATTCAAACCCTGACCAGAAAGACGCCACGATAGCTGCCACTGAGCTTAGTTTGTAAATTAAGTTATCACAAAAAGCCTATAACCTGCCACTGCCCCCTTGAACGTGGGGCTTTGCCGTGTGCGATAGCGGCTGCCAGGTGCGGCTTTTTTCCGGCGAATAGTTGATGCTTATTGCCTGTATTACCCGGGCATTGTGCAATAATTTAATGTAAGCTGCGTTATAACCCCACAAATCCTAATAAAATCCAAAAGTTCCACAATGAAGAACCTTTACATGGGGCTAGCTTTGTTGCTAGCTGTATCTGTTACCCAGGCCCAGCATTCCCCTACCTATGATCTAATGGTGCAGCGTGAAATGCTGTCGCATCAAACGATGAGCAGGGGTGAAAATGAAATCGAGTCAACCGGCTTAGATTACGATGTGAAATATTATCGCCTTGTATTAAGGCTTAACCCTGATACTTCTATTGGAAAGTATGTTCGGGGCTCAGTTACCACTTACTTCACTACAAATGCTGCTAATTTCAGCCTCGTTAAATTTGATTTCGCTGCTGCATTAGGCTGCGATTCTGTTTATTATCACGGGGCTAAGTTGCCTGCAGGAAATAAAGTGGAAGATGCAGACACATTGAAAATAACAATTCCTACAATTGCTGCTGCGGGCACACTCGATTCCATAACGGTATACTATAAAGGAGTTCCTCCCGTGGTTTCAGATTTTAGTGGAACTACAGGTTTTATAAGGGGTAATCACACTTCAGGCAATTATATTTATACCTTATCGGAACCTTATAGTGCTTCCACCTGGTGGCCATGTAAAGCAAGGGTTGCATCTGATAAAGCAGACTCCGTGGATATGATCATCAGCACACCCAGTACTTTCAGGGTAGCTGCTAACGGTAAAAGAATAAGCGAACTTACAGCGGGCGGCTACAGGGTTACTACCTGGAAACACAGGTATCCTATTTCTTCCTACCAGGTAGCCATTGGTGTGGCAAATTATGTGCAGGTTCCTGCTTCGCCTACCATTGTAAATATTGGCGGCACTAACATGGAACTTTATAACCTGCTGTGGAATGGAACTAATACCACTGCTGCATCCACTTCACTTAACCGCACAGCAGAAATGCTAACGGTAATGAGCAACGCTTTTAGTGATTATCCTTTTAAAAATGAAAAATACGGACACTATACTTTTGGCTTTAGCGGTGGTATGGAGCATAATACTTTTAGCGGTATGGGTACCGGCACCTATAACGATGCAGGCGACTGGAGCGTAATCGCCCACGAACTCGGGCATCAATGGTTTGGCGCTGCTGTTACCTGTGGAAGCTGGAGAGACATTTGGGTGAATGAAGGTTTTGCAAGATACAGTGAAGTAGTGTACCTGGAAGGGAAGACCGATGCAAGTATTACCACCCTTCCCCAAACCCATCGGGCAGCATTTAAAACCACTGCGAAAGGTGCCAACGCCAAGCCCATTTACCAGGCTGATACCACAACGATGACTGCCATTTTTAGTCCATCATCTTATATCTATGAAAGAGGCGCCATGTTTATCAGCATGCTGAGAAAAACACTTGGTGATGCAAAATTTTTCCAGGCGCTTAAAAATTATCAAACTGATCCACTGCTGCAGTACGGCAATGCTTTTACTGACGATGTAAAAAGGCATATGGAAGATATCAGCGGACTGGACCTCGATGAGATGTTTGCCGACTGGATTTATAAAAAGGGACATGCATTATATAGTGGGGCGCAATGGAACAATGCTGGCAACCAGATCGTGTTGCAGCTGCCGCAAACTGTAAATGCGGCTTCTGATAATAGCCATTTTGATATGCCACTGGTGATACGTATCAGCAGAACGGCCCCTGCTGCAGATACCACCATTGTATTATTCGATAGAAATGGTGTGATCAATACCGTGAACGATGGTGTGTTTACATCGTGGGGAAGTAATATCATCCAGCTGGGATTATCGTTTACACCTACTACAGTCACTTTCGATCCTTTGAGCGAAGTGTTGGCTGATGGCGTTTTTACTAAGAACGCTGGTCTTGCGTTACTGGCTACAAACGTGGTGGAGTTTACTGCTAAAAAAGAAGGGAAAAATGCCGATTTGTTATGGACGATCGACCAGGCGGCGGATTATTCATCCTTTGAGATAGAGAGAAGCAGCAACGGAACAAGTTTTGAAAAGATCGCTTCGCAGTTTGCTGCCCAGAATAACGGTGCCCGTTCTTTCACCCATACTGATTACAATATACCGTCCGGAAGAATTTATTACAGGATTAAGATCATAGAAAACGACGGTTCTTATTTCTACACCAAAGTGGCCAGCATCATCAATAAAGCCACAGAAGCCTTTGTAGTGTCACCAAACCCAGCCACGGATCATGTGATGATCAGCCATAGTTCACAAGCGGCTGTAGTAGCCAACATAAGGGTGGTAGATAATGCGGGACGAACCGTGAAAAGTCTCCTGAAACAAACTATTCCTGCTGCTGGAAAGCTACGGGTTCCTTTACAGGATCTGGGTGCAGGTAATTATTATGTGGAGATTGATGGCGACCAATATTTTAAAATGACCCATAAGATTGTACTGATTAAATAACCGGTAAAAATTGTAGGCTTCCAAATCCTGTTTATGAAAAATCTTTTCTCAACTTGCTCTTTTTTGAGTTATGTAGTTACAATGCTGTTGTGTACCCTGTTGCACACAAACATTGTTAATGCCCAAACTGCAACTGTTACCATACCGGTCGGTATTGGTAATCCATGTTCCAGTTCTACGAGGGACTCTTTAAAATATTACAATTACAACGATGCAACCAATGTATTAACCCATCGCTGGAATTGTTTCCCATCGCTGGCTACGCCTGGCTTTTCGGATAATTTATCAACCATCCAGTTCAATCCCTACGACGGGCATTTGTATTTTGGTAGAATCATAAATTCCTCGGGCCAGTACACCACCCATATTTATCGTTGGTTGCCTACAGCTTGTCCTGTGGGATCTTTACCTATTTATCAAACCTTCAATAACCAACTCGTAGTAGGTATTGAATTCGACCCCGTAACCGGTTATGGCTACCAGATCAATTTCGTGGATACAACAGGGGTGCCTGCTTTGAGTTATGATGTGCCAAACAATGTTGGCAGTTATCTGTCGGCTGCTATTGTAAATGGCCGGCCGGCTTCAGCGCATTATGATGTTACCAATGGTGATCTTCGTTTCGCATGGGCCAATGATGTACAAGGTGTGAGCTGGGCAGCACCGGTAACGGTAACGTCTGCGGGTACGGTAGGCCAGCATACTTCGCTTGCAGTGGTGAATGGCTTTCCGGCAATATCGTATTACGATGTTGCCAACGCTCGTTTAATGTATATACGGGCAACCAACGCAACTGGTTCAGCCTGGGGAACACCCGTGGTGGTGGAGGATCCTCCCGGTGCCGGCGACGTGGGGCAGTTTACTTCACTGGTTGTTGTAAACGGCAATCCTGCCATTGCATATTATGATGTAAGAAATGGGTTTCTGAAATATGTGAGAGCAACAGATGTTAACGGTGCAGCATGGGCAACCCCGCAGGTACTTGATGCTGGTAGTAATACAGGCCAGTATATCAGTATGGATATTGTAAATGGTAACCCTGCTATTTCCTACCACGATGTAAGCAATAGTGACCTGCGTTATGTAAGGGCAACGGATGCATCAGGTAGTGCCTGGGCCACACCGGTTACTGTGGCATCTGCCGGAAACACTGGCCAATACACATCTTTAGAAGTGGTGAACGGTAATCCGGCGATCAGTTTTTACAGCCCCAGCGGACAAGACCTTGTTTACGTAAGGGCAACAGATGCCAACGGCGCATCATGGGGTGCTGCTTCAAATATTGTAACAGCAGGCAACACAGGACTTTTCACAAGTCTCGCAGTTATTAATGGTAATCCTGCAATTTCTTTCCAGGATGGAGGAAGTACAGACCTTTCTTATATCAGGGCAACTAATGCCGATGGTACCGCCTGGGCACCTGTAGAAACAGTTGAAGTTTCCGGGGGAAATGTGGGCGCTTATTCTAACCTCCTGGTAGCCGATGGAAACCCCGCCATAGCCTATTATGATGGCACCGGTTTAAATGCAAGATATATCCGCTCCTACGATAATATAGGTGACCATTGGTACAAGAATTCAGGCGTGTACGATATGGAATTACAACAGGTGGATTTTTCTACCAATACACTTGGGCCTTCACGCAAAATCAATTTCGGATCAAGATATATTTATCGCCAGAGTGGCGACGTGGTGATGACACCCGGAAGGCAAATGTTAGCTGCATTTGACAACAAATATTTTACCATTAACTGGCAGGATTATTCTACAGCAAGTCCACTGGTGGCAACTTATATCGATACACTTGCACTGGGTACGGGCAACAACCTGGTAGGCTTGGCTTATGCCAGCGGAAAACTGGTGGGTAGTGTGCGGGCAAGCACCATGTGTAATAGTTTCCATCGGGAAATAGATATATTAACGGGTGCATTAAGCCCCATCGCTTCGGCTGATAATTTTACCTCAGCCGATATGACCAATATTCCTACGGGTATTGGTACAGCAAAAAGGCTGGTATCAACAACCTTTGTATCTGCCGGGACTTACGATGTGGTATACGAGATTCTGGTAAAAAATTATGGAGGAACACCCATTAATAATGTGCAGGTGTATGACACGTTAAATAATATTAATGGTGTGGCCAATAACATGAGCGCATCAATTACCTCATTTACTGCACCAGTCGGTATTAACCCTAACCCATCTTATGATGGAAAAACAGCAGGTAATTTTAATTTATTAGTGCCCGGTTCTACCCTTTCAAACATTCCTGGGCAAAATACGATCACTATAAGAATCAGTTGCCGCATTTCCGGCATTGTTGCAGGTATTGTATATAATAACTCTGCTACCGTAACCGGCTCTAATATTTTCAGTGACCTCCTTAGAGATGTTTCCACGAATGGTGCTAACCCGGATCTTAACAGCAATGATAAGCCAGATGATGTGGGTGAAAATCAACCGACCCCATTATTGATAACGGTTCCTGCTATCACGCCACCTTGTGCTACATTGGTAACAGCTTTGTACACACAAAATTTTGGATCAGGTACCGGTCTATCGGCAGCCATTCCTGCACCCGTAGTTTCAGCAGGTGTAAACTTCCCGAACGGCGCAAGCAGTTATAGCTCTACCGTAACAGCACCGCTTCCTGTTGACAGGTTTACCATCACAAATAATGCAAGTAATGCTAATGCTACCAACTTCCTGGCCCTTACAGACCATACCGGTAACACAGATGGACGTATGTTGGTAATAAATGCAGATGCAGCAAACACTACTATGTTCAGGGGGCAATTCAATACAAACACCTGCTCTAATACACAATACTCTTTATCTTTTTGGGCAGCGTTTCCTGGTAATGCCGCCTACCAAACTATTTGTAATGCCTTCGGGGGCTTCCAGTATCCACGTATCAGGATGCGGATCAGGGATGGTGTGTCGGGGTTGATCATTACTGAAACAACCACTGCAGATATCACCAATTCCGGCTGGCAACAATACGGTGTGCGTTTTGTAGCGCCTGCATCTTATTCTCAAATTATTTTTGAACTCATTAACGATGCATCCGGTGGCTGCGGTAACGATGTGTTGCTGGATGATATCCAGTTCGGCACCTGTGATCCTACACCTGTGGTATCTTCAGCATTAACCGCTGGTTGTATGGGCGCACCTGCCAGCTTTACTTCAACCATCACCGATCCGGGTGCTTTGGGCGGTACGGTTCAATACCAGTGGCAGATTGCAAATGCTGCAGCGGGGCCATGGGCAAATATTGCCGGAGCTACCACTGCGAACTATAATATTGCATCGGTTGCTGCTGCAGATACAGGAAAATATTACAGGATACTCATTGCGGCATCCCCTAATATTATAAATCCAAATTGCCGCTTTGCTTCTGCACCAATGTTATTACAGGGTCGTTTATTATCAAGCGCCGCAACTTCTGCAACAGTAGACAAGGCAACAGTGTGCCCGGGTGTTCCCATTACATTAAATGTAGTAGGTGGATTGCTGGGTAACGGCGCTAACTGGGTATGGTATGCAGCAGGCTGTACTGGTACCCCGGTGGGTACCGGTGCTTCGCTTAACATCAATGCACCTACCGCCACTACCATTTATTATGTGCGTGCAGAAGGCACTTGTAACACCACTATTTGCAGGCAGGTAACTGTGTTTATCAATTGCGATATTGATAAAGACAAAGACGGTATTCCGGATTATGTAGAAAGTTATATACCTGCAGCAACGGCTAACGCTTTTAATACTGGTTATGCCGGGTACAATGATGCAAACAGCGACTTTGTGAATGATAATTTCCAGGCAGATGGAGACAGTGATGGAGACGGCATTCCTAATTACCTGGACACTAATTTTGCCGGAAGAACAGACAGCAACAGCGATGGAGTAGATGATCGTTTCGATATGGATCTTGATGGTATCATCAATATGCTCGACCTTGATAGTGATAACGACGGTATTCCTGATGTGGTGGAAGCAGGTGGCGTGGATGCAGATGGCGACGGTAGAATTGACAACTACGCCGATACAGATGGAGATGGACTCAGTGACAGGGTAGATGCCAACAGCACCGGTGCTAACAATTCTGGTAACGGACTTGGACCTGTGGACCTGGATGCCGACGGCCGCCCTAATGCGATTGACCTCGATAGCGATGGCGATGGCATACCTGATGTGATAGAAGTAGGTGCTGCTGATGCTAATAATAATGCTGTGATCGATGGCTTCGTGGATGCCAATAATGATGGGCTTCATGATAACTTTATCAATGCAACAGGTTTATTACGTACCGGTGCCGATATAACCAATGATGGTCGGGCCGATAGTTATCCCAACAAAAATTTCGATAGCGACAATCGGGCAAATCCTTATGATATTGACAGCGACGGTGATGGTATTGCAGATGTGATAGAAGCGGGATTTTCGGATAGCAATTACAACGGGTTCGAAGATGGCACTATCGGCAGCGACGGTTGGAGCAATACGATCCGTGCGATGGCAGCACCGCTCAATTTGCGTAATACGGATGCAAATGGCCAGCCTGATTACATGGATATCGACTCCGATGCCGATGGTATTCCGGATAATATTGAAGGCCAGTCAACATACACTTATAAATTGCCTTCTGGCCTGGATGCCGATAATGATGGTCTTGATAATGCTTACGACCTGGCTCCTCATGCAGCGGTTTTTGGTGGTGCGGGCATCCTGATACAGGATCTTGATGTAGATGGTATTCCGGATTATATGGATCTTGATACAGATTCTGACGGGCAGCCAGACATTGTGGAAGGGCACGACTTTAACCTGAATGGTTACGTGGATGATAATGTTACGCCTTCTGGCATTGATGCTGATGCTGACGGGTTAGATGATTATTTTGATGCGCTGATCTCGAATGCAAACAGGAAGGGTACATCTGCCTATATGGGACTGAACGGTTCAATGACAGGAGATGCAAGCCCAGGCTGTATTGCCATGCTGCAGCGCACATTAATTGTTACCGGTGGATGTCCGTTTGAAAGAGACTGGCGCTGTGTGCAGTTGGTGCTGCCGGTAAGATACCTTTTGCTTTCTTCTGCAGATGATGGGAAAAATAATGTTGCACTTAGCTGGGATATTATCTGCGATGAGCCACTACAGCTGTTTGAGATAGAAAGAAGCACTGATAATATCCATTTTGAAAAAGTAGGGAATAAGGATGCACAGTTTATCAGCACGAATCAAAAAGAACACCTAACTGCTACAGATAATATCGGTACTGTAAAAGAGCCCGTGATTTTCTACCGCATCAAGGTAATTGCGAAAGATGGAAGAATTGCTTACAGCAATGTGGTGTTGGTGCGCAAACAAAAAACCAGCGTGGAATTCAGCATCTATCCAAACCCGGCGAATGAACTGGTGAACCTCAAATATTTTTCATCGAAAGATGCCGAGGCTACCATTGCGATATTCGACGCTATTGGAAAGCAGGTGATAACCCAGAAAGTAAAACTTTACAAAGGTAATAATGCTGTACCTGTGGGGGGGCTGGCAAATTGCAGCAATGGTGTTTATCAACTGCGCCTTACTGTAGATGCTGAAACACACAGCAGCAAGCTGATTATTCAACGATAGGGATATTATTTATAAACCAATCTATAGGCCGCCTTCCAAAAGAAGGCGGCTTTTTTGTAGTATGTTTGCTGCGATGTACACACTCAAAAAATCACTGGGGCAGCACTTTCTAAAGGATGAACAGGTAATTGAAGATATTGTGAAAGCACTTGCGCAGTATCCCTTTGAAAACCTATTGGAAGTGGGTCCCGGTGCCGGCGCACTTACAAAGCACCTGGTAAAGCTGCCCGGAATCAATTTTAAGGCGGTGGAACTCGACGAAGAAAAAGTACAATATCTCGAAAAACAATTCCCGGCTTTAAAAGATAAAATTATTCACCAGAGTTTTTTGGAAATTGAAAAACCTTTCGATGAGTTATTTACCATCATCGGTAATTTTCCTTACAATATTTCTACAGAAATTTTGTTTAAAATACTGGATTGGAAACAGGATGTACCCGTGGTGATTGGCATGTTTCAAAAAGAAGTGGCGGCAAGGGTAGCAGCAGCACCAGGTAGTAAAGTGTATGGAGTTACAAGCGTTTTGCTTCAACCATTCTATGCAATTGAATATTTGTTTGATGTGCCTCCCCACATGTTCAACCCACCGCCAAAAGTGATGAGTGGGGTAATACGGATGGTAAGAAAAACAGGGCAACTCGATGTTAAATCTGAAAAGAGTTATAAAAACCTGGTGAAAGCCGCATTTAACCAACGACGAAAAACCTTACGCAATGCATTGCGTGGTTTATTTGATCCCGAAGAATTGAAAGACCCGATATTCGACAGGAGGGCAGAAACCCTGGGCATTGAGGAATTTGCCAAGCTTACTTTTAAAATGAGGTAACGATGAAGATATCCGGCTCTGCTGCCTGCAGCATTTTTGTATGTTACCTTCTCATTGTTGCAACGGGTTGTTATGTGCCCAGGTATGTGTACAGTCCATCGGCGCAAAATGTTCCCCTGCTTGCAGAAAAAGGAGATTCGAAAATTGGATTGATGTATTCAACCAACGGCGGTGGAATAACCACCGAGAATCAAAAAGAGTACCGCAAATTTGGCCGGGGGATCGACATTCATACTGCATATGCGATTAATAAAAAATTTGCCTTGCAGGCAAATTTTTATCAAAGAACAGAGCAAAACGGCGGCGACTTCGGTTTCCAGGGGAGCGGTTACTCCATCATAAAATATCACAGGCACCTGGCAGAGATGGGTTTTGGATATTATACCAGGCTTGAGCCCGCAAGCAAATTGTGGTTCCAGGGTTTTGCGGGAATAGGTTTTGGAAAATTTTCGTTCAATGATAAAGGCGAAGATGACGCAGCTGTCCCCTATACCCGTTATCATAAATCGGGCATTACAAAGATTTTTTTTCAACCTGCCATCATGTTTCAAAATGAAAAGCGTTCTGCGGTTTCGCTGGCCTCAAGATTTAGTATTATCAACTATCACAATATCAAAACAGATTATTCAGCTGCTGAATTAGAAGATTACCAGTTGGCTGTACTTGGTAAGTCGCCTGCGGTTTTTTGGGAACCTGGTTTCATTCACAGTTTCGGGTTAAAAAAGATGCCCTTTGTTAGGCTCGAATATCAATTAGGATTCAGCATTTTAATGAGTAGTCGTTTTTACGATGCTCGTTCTCTTATTTTTTCTGCAGGCCTGCAGGCAGATCTACACAACCTCCTGAAAAAGAAGCCAGCAAAACCCAAAAAGGATTAGTTCATAATCAGTAATTTTGCGGCTCGGCTGCTTACTGTGTTTGCTGCTGCCATTCAACTTTTAATTTATGAGTTTTACTACCAATAACAAGGTTCGTATTGTAACTGCTGCTGCGCTTTTTGATGGCCATGATGCCGCCATTAATATCATGCGCCGGATTCTCCAAAGTAAAGGAGCGGAAATAATTCACCTGGGTCATAACAGGAGTGTGGCTGAAATTGTTGAATGTGCCATTGAAGAAGACGTGCAGGGAATCGCCATCACCAGTTACCAGGGCGGGCACGTGGAGTTTTTCAAATACATGAAAGACCTGCTCGATGAAAATGGTTGCGGACACATTAAAATATTTGGCGGTGGGGGTGGCACCATTCTCCCTTCTGAAATAGAAGAGCTCCATGCCTATGGCATCACCAGAATTTACAGTCCAGATGATGGAAGAAAGATGGGGCTCGAAGGCATGATTGAAGACGTGGTAAAGAGCTGCGACTTCAGTTTGAATGGAAGTGGCGATTACAAAACAGCGATGACATTGGGTGAAGTGAAAGATGTAAGAACCATTGCCCGCAAGATCACCAATGTAGAAAAT
The DNA here is from genome assembly GCA_965649585.1 of uncultured Chitinophagaceae bacterium. Classification (GTDB taxonomy): domain Bacteria; phylum Bacteroidota; class Bacteroidia; order Chitinophagales; family Chitinophagaceae; genus Ferruginibacter. The sequence goes on from CBFGLL010000029.1 coordinate 13,754, forward strand.
GGAATTTCTGTAAACGAAAAAGTTGCTGAATCTAAAATCCCTGTATTAGGTATTACGGGCACAGGTGGGGCTGGTAAATCTTCTGTAACGGATGAAATTGTAAGAAGATTTTTGAATACCTATGCCGATAAAACGGTCGCTGTCATTTCTGTGGATCCCAGCAAAAAGAAAACCGGGGGTGCATTATTGGGTGATCGTATTCGCATGAATGCCATATCCTCTCCAAGAGCTTATATGCGTTCTTTAGCTACAAGAGAGAGTGACGTTGCGTTGAGCCAATACGTGCAGGAAGCTATCGATATCTGCCGGGCAGCAGCGTTTGATTTTATTATTTTAGAAAGTGCGGGTGTAGGGCAAAGTGATGCTTCTATTTTAGATTATTGCAATGTAAGTATGTACGTGATGACACCTGAGTATGGCGCTCCATCTCAATTGGAAAAGATCAACATGCTTGATTATGCGGATGTGATATGCTTAAACAAATTTGATAAAGCAGGTGCATTGGATGCATTGCACGATGTACGGAAACAATACAAAAGAAATCACACGTTGTGGAATGCGAAAGATGAAGAGTTACCCGTTGTGGGTACTATTGCTGCACAGTTCAACGACGCTGGTGTGAATGAATTGTTTGAAAGGCTGATGGAAAAGATAGAGGAAAAAACAGGTGTTACTTTTAAAGGGCATGTAGCGCATCATGATCACACAAAAGATACCAGCAACCAATCCACCATAATTCCTCCCAAAAGAGTAAGATATCTTTCTGAAATTGCTGAAACCATTGGAGAATATGATAGCTGGGTGAACGAACAGGCTGCTATTGCAAGGCAATTGTATCATTTGCAGGCGGTGAATAGTTCTCTGTCTCCTGCTGCGCAGGATGAAATTAAAAACCTGCAAACAGCATTACATGAGCAGCTAAGTGCTGAAAATAAAAAATTACTCGACAACTGGGAAGCCCAGAAAGAAAGATATAGTAAAGAATTCTATGAGTTTAAAGTACGGGATAAGGTAATCAAACAACCGCTTACTTATAAAAGTTTGTCAGGTACTATTCTCCCAAAAGTGTTGTTACCAAAATACAATGACTGGGGAGATATTTTAAAATGGCAGCTACAGGAAAATGTTCCCGGTGAGTTTCCTTTTACAGCCGGTGTGTTTCCATTAAAAAGAGAAGGGGAAGATCCAACGAGGATGTTTGCCGGGGAAGGTGGGCCTGAAAGAACCAATCGTCGTTTCCATTATGTGAGTTTGGGTCAGCCTGCAAAGCGGCTGAGTACGGCTTTTGACAGTGTTACATTATATGGTGAAGATCCTGCATACCGTCCTGACATTTATGGTAAGGTAGGAAATAGTGGTGTAAGTATTGCAACGGTGGATGATGCCAAAAAATTATACAGTGGTTTTGATCTTTGTGATCCAAAAACTTCTGTGAGCATGACCATCAATGGCCCGGCGCCGATCATTCTTGCGTTTTTTATGAATGCAGCAATTGACCAGTTGTGTGAAAAATATATCATCGAAAACGGTCTTAGAGAAGAAGTCAATAAAGCGATTGAAGCCAAATATAATATTGCAGACCTGCCAAGATATATTGGTACGGATGGAAATGCAGTTGTTCCTGAGAAAGGTATTTTAGCGGGAGCACTTCCCGGAGAAAGTGATGGTTTAGGTTTGCGTTTATTGGGTTTGAGTGGTAAAGATGTTTTGCCGGCTGATGTTTATACACAAATAAAAGCGAAAGCACT
>CBFGLL010000030.1:0-15360 GCA_965649585.1 uncultured Chitinophagaceae bacterium
TTCATAGGATATTGGATTTTAAAGCGGGGCTGGATTTCTATCCTGGCCCTTTTTTATTTTATCCCGGTGGTAAATGAAGTGCTTTATAAATGATAGCAGCCCTTTTATTACCAACTACAGCTGCCAATTCCTCTTCTGATCTTTCTTTGATTTTTGCCACGGATCTAAACTCTTTCATCAATGCATCAATACTGGCCTTACCCACGCCGGCGATAGTCTCCAATTCATTTTTAAAAGTTCCGCGGCTGCGCTGGTTGCGGTGGAAGCTAATTCCGAAGCGATGTACTTCGTCTCTTATGCGCCGTATTAATTTTAAACTTTCACTATCCCATGGTAACTCGATTGAATCCTTGTCACCGTCATAAAAAATTTCTTCTTTGCTCTTTGCCAATCCAACGAGGGTGATCTTTCCGTGAAGTTCCAATTCTTTGATACTTTTCATGGCCGCACTCAGCTGGCCTTTACCCCCATCAATGATCACAAGGTCGGGCAGGTCCTGCTTTTCATTTAAGAGCCTTGAATAACGCCGATATACCACTTCGCTCATGCTGGCAAAATCATTGATACCACTCACGGTTTTAATATTAAAATGCCGGTAATTTTTTTTGTCGGGTTCCCCGTTTTTAAAACAAACCATGGCGGCCACCGGGTAACTTCCCTGGAAGTTGGAGTTATCAAAGCATTCAATGTGCCTGGGTATTGTTTTTAAATGGAGATCACGCTGCATCTGTTCCAGCACCCTTTCTTTTTCTTCCGAAGTACTCTGCTCCAGTTTCAAAAGTTTACGGGCATGGAGTTCCTCCGCAAAATGATTTACATTTTTAATGGAAAGGTCGAGTAATTTTTTTCGATCCCCACCCTTCGGTACTGTGATGACAAGGTCTTTTTCAGGATAATCTATTGCAAACGGAACAATGATCTCCTTTGCCTCACTTTCAAAAGTGGTTCGGAGTTGATTGATGGCAAAGCTGAGTACCTCGGCTGCATCTTCCTCCAGCTTTTTTTGCAGCGTGGTGGTTTTGGTTAAAATGATACTGCCATTTGCAACAGCAAGATAATTTACGTAAGCCATGTCAGCTTCTTCAATAATACTAAAAACATCTACTGTGCCGGTTTTTGTATTCACTACTTCTGAGCTTGCCCGGTATTGTTGCAGTTGTATCATTTTATTTTGATAAAGTGCAGCTTTTTCAAATTCCAGGTTTGCAGAATGCTGTTTTACTTTTTCTTTAAAATGTTGTAACACCGGGTTGATATTCCCTTTGAGAATATGCTTGAGCTGCTGGATGCCATCTTCGTAATCCAGCTGTGTTTGTAAACCCTCGCAGGGCCCTTTACAATTTCCCAGGTGGTATTCAAGACATACTTTGTACTTGTTTTTTTTGATCGCATTCTCTGAGAGGTTGAGCTTACAGTTTCTCAGTGGTATGTTTTGTTTTATTACTTCCAGCAGGTCTCTCACTTTGCCTACCGAAGCATAAGGACCGAAATACCTTGAACCATCATTAATTTTTTTCCGGGTAAAAAACACCCGTGGAAATGGTTCATTTTTTACAACGATATAGGGATAAGATTTATCGTCTTTAAGGTTGATATTAAACAGCGGCTGAAATTCTTTAATGAGAGAGTTTTCCAGCAGGAAGGCATCTTGCTCGCTGTTTACAATGGTGAACTCTATTTTGTGAATGCGATTCACCAGTTCCACCGTTTTGTAACTCATTAAATTTTTTAGAAAATAACTACTTACTCTTTTGCGCAGGTGTTTTGCTTTCCCAACATAAATCAGGTTGCCCTCTATATCAAAATACTTGTAAATACCCGGCGCAGCGGGAATAGTGGACGATATTTTTGCAAACTCTTCTGCCCTCATTGTTCTTCCTCAAAAGTCCATTTAATGGTTTCTTCTTTTTCCAACGCCGGGTTTCCCTGCTGATCCATTGTAAACCATACGAGCTTACAATGCGATCCATCCTCCCAGGTCAATTGAACATTTTTGTTAGCAGCAACCTGTTTTTCGAGGTACAGCTTTCTTACATTTCCTGTTTGCGGCGTTACGTAAACATCCCAGCGCCTCCAGCCAATAGAATCTGGCAAAGCAGTTTTAGGCTCGTAAGTAAAGGTGTAGCTGTTAATAGATCTGTCATGAAATTTCGACTCAGCAAAAAGCTCCGCCATGCTGGTACTATCAATTTCGGGGTGGAGAAAGATAGCAAGAGCACTATCAATCTCTTCTATTTTCAACCAGGAAGAATCCAATTTATCCTTTTGTTTTACAATTCTAAGAGGATTAACTCCAAGAGTTTTTACCTGGGAAACCTGGCCCCTTAAATAATTGGTAACAGGAAAAAAAGCTGCAGTCTCTTCCGTATTTCCCGTTGCAGCGTTTGTATTTTTTTCAGGCGAATTGCTGCAGGAATACAATGCTCCGATTATCATGAACAAAAAACTATACTTCATGATCCAAAATTAGCGGATATAAGGAAACTAAATAAAAGTTATAACCCCTAAAAAGATTTGCTGAACCCGATCTTAAACCCAAAATTGTAGGGCTTCTCGGTATAACTATAAGAATTTTTATAGATTGATAAAAGACTATACCTGAATTGCGGGCCCAGGTTTATTCTTCCACCCTCTGGGGTTTTAATACTGATGAATGACTCCAATGCAGCATTCACATTCCAGCGGCGAAGCATTGATTCATCCTCGATGAAATAATTGTTATCTGCAGATACCAGGTATGCGTAACCACCAGCCACGTAGCTAGGTTGTACACTTGCTCCCAGGTGCCAGTTGATGCGGCCTGCACTTAGCAATCTATAATCCACTCCCACGGGAATAGAAAACTGGATTGTTTTGTTATGCAACTGGCTGTTGTTTTCCCCGGGAACATTCGCATAATTTGTGAGACGGGGCTCAAAATTAATCCTGTTGGTATTAACATCGGTAAGCGCTATTAAAGTAGTGCCGGGATGATCCAGTTTTTTTGCATAAGTTATATAATCAGAAATGTTTAACTGCAAACCGGTTTTCAGGTTAAACCGTTTGCCCAGTTTTTTAGAGAGCGTTCCACCCATTTCCATCGTAAGTCCCACTTGCTGGTTAAGTTCGAGCGGGCGGGGCTCATCATATCTTGTGGCACTGTTTGCTGCCACCAGGCTATTGTTGATTTCTTTATAATCGTTGTTTTGGAACATCACCCTGTATCCCACACCCGGTGATATATAAAATTCTGCGTCAAGCCCTGCGAACGGATGTTTCTTCTTTTTTGGTTTATTGTAAAAAACATCATGCTCCATAAATTCCCTTTCACGGGTATCTTTTACCTTAACTGAGTTAGTTGCCATGGTACCGGCAAGTGATGCTGAAGTTAATTCTTCTGCCACAGCAGGCGCCAGGAACAATTCAGGAGCTAATTCGGTGGCTGTAGTTTTAGCCGTTATAATTTCTTCAGCAACCTTGGGCGTGGTATTTAACAGGGTTTCGCCAGGTGTAACAACCAGTGAAAGTTTTCCATCAACGGCTGATACAAATGATTTTTTAGGCCGCTCCGGAACTACTTCATCCAAAGCAACTATATCTGTAGATTCGGGCGCCTCGTTTGAAAATTTTTCAGCACTGATGGGTGATGCTATCGGCGCTACCTCCTGAACGGCTACATCGTCAGCAACTAAGAACGGGCTATAATTCCTGCTGCCCTGTGGTTTATTGTTAGCAACCGATGTAATAGAAATATTGTTTTGTTTTTCCGAAGCCTTTTGATCTGACTGCAATGCAAAAGCAACATTCTGTTTACGCACTGCAGAGTTAATGGAGTTGTTATTGCTGACCCCAACGTATAAAATTGCTGTAAGAAGTAAAAGACAAACTGCAAATGATGGCCATTTACGATCCGGGTGAAGATCGTTGTATATGCTGTGCCATACTTTTCTTGAAGGATACATTTTAAAGTCTTCGGTACTATCCTTCAACAGCTGTTCAAATTCGTCTCTGTAAAAATCTCGTTCCATCTTTCACATATAGCGTTTTGGTTTCTTAGTTCGGTACAAGGTTTTTAGGCTTATCCCGATGAGGAAGCAGTTCCGTAATTTCTACGGGGTTTTTGAATGATGTTTCTTTTCACCAGTATATCTTCCAGCATTGCTTTTGCCCTGGTGTATTGGCTCCGGCTCGTACTTTCTTCAATGTCGAGCAGGTTTCCAATTTCACGGTGGCTGAATCCTTCAATCGCATACAGGTTCAACACTGTTCGATAGCCCAGGGGCAACGAACGTATGCATTCCACCACCTGCTTTGCCTGCATAATGGATGGAATCATATCCTCCCTGATAAAAATGCTTTTTGCATGAATGATATCCACGCTTTCAGCAAATTTTTTGTTTTTTTTGAGGATATTAATACAAGTGTGCACCACGATGCGACGAATCCAGCCTTCCAAAGCTCCTTCGTTGCGGTACTGATGTAACTGGGTGAAAACCTTTATGAAACCTTCCTGGAGCATGTCTTCTGCGTCTTCCCGGTTTTTGGCAAAACGATAGCAAACGCCAAGCATACGTGGGCTGAACCTGTTGTAAAGTTCCTCCTGCGCCGCAGCATTGTTTTTGATACTTCCGGCAAGCATTTGCTCCTCGGTCATAAAGTTTTGAGTTTTACCCTTTAAATATAGACAAAAAAGGGGGAAACATCGCTGCTTCACCCTACTGTAATCATTTTTAACAAAGTAAATACCTATTTCTTTTTTACAAGGCTATCCATGGGATAGGCAGCTTCCATTTGGCTTCTTACTGATTTTGACCAGTTGATTAGTGTAGCTTTTTGCTGGTCGTTTAGTTTGGATTTTGTATGAATAAAACTGTATGATTTTAAAGGCATTTCGCCTTCTTCGATCATTTCCTGCACTTCTTCCATTTTATGGTATTGTTTGCGTAGCGGGTAACTGCCAAATTCCGAAAAGTTCAGGCCTTTTTTACCTTCGTCTATATGGTCGCCCAACCACCATGCCACCGGCTGAATATGGGAATACCAGGGGTAAACCGTGCTTTTGCTATGGCAATCGTTGCAACTTTCTTTCAAAATACCATTTACATCTGAAGGCACCGTGAATTTGGTAGAAATATCCTGGGCACTTACGCCGGTAAATACATTTTTTGCCGGCCGGGGAATCAATTGTGCCAGCAGCAAAAGACCCAGCAACACGAGCAGTATCTTTTTAATCATAGCATTTTATTTGAACTCTAAATTAATACTTCTCCCGTCATTGCAGGTGGAACTTCCAGTTCCATCATTTTTAAGATGGTTGGCGCTATATCCCCCAGCTTTCCCGGGGCCACAATTCCTTTCCATTCATTGTCGATAACAAACAGCGGAACGGGGTTAAGTGTATGCGCCGTGTTGGGAGAACCATCTTCATTAATTTCATAATCGGCATTGCCATGGTCGGCGGTAAGAAAAATGCAATAGTTATGTTGTAAAGCAGCTTTTACCAGTTGTTCTACGCAATTGTCTACGGTTTCTACCGCTGCTATCACAGCTTCCCACACGCCTGTATGCCCCACCATGTCTGCATTTGCATAATTGAGGCAGATGAAGTCTGGTGTTTTTTCGTTGATCTCCTTAATAGCTGCATCTGTTACACCCCGTGCACTCATTTGTGGTTGCAGGTCGTAAGTAGCTACCTTGGGAGAAGGGATCATAATGCGGGTTTCTCCTTTAAACGGCTCCTCACGCCCCCCGCTAAAAAAGAAACTAACATGCGGATATTTTTCAGTTTCCGCTATTCTTAATTGCGTTAAACCATTAACTGAAAGGACTTCGCCTAAAGTTTGATCAAGATTGTCTTTTTCAAACACAATATGAACATTTTTGTAATCCTCGTCATAGGAGGTCATCGTAGTATAGTGCAATGGCAGCATCTTCATTCCATGGTCGGGGCAATCTTCCTGCGTAAGCACAATCGATATCTCCCTGCAGCGATCCGTTCTAAAGTTGAAACAAAACGCCGCATCATTTGCCTTGATCCTGCTATCGGGCACATTTGCATTTATGATCGGCATCAAAAATTCGTCTGTTATTTTTTCATCGTACGACTTAGAAATTGCCAGGCCGAGGTCGGTGGCCCGGTAACCCGTTCCATTTACCAAAGCATCGTATGCAACTTTTATTCTTTCCCAGCGCTTATCCCTGTCCATTGCATAATACCTGCCAGTGATGCTGGCAATTGAACCGCAGGTGGCATTAAGGTGAACCTGCAGTTCGTCTATAAATCCAAGCCCGCTTTTTGGATCTGTATCTCTGCCATCGGTAAATGCGTGAATTAAAACATTAAAAAAATTATTCTCAACACAAATTTCGGTAAGTGCCTTGAGGTGGTTGATATGGGAATGCACGCCGCCATTGCTCACCAACCCCATTAAATGGAGAGGTTTGTTATTCCTTTTGCAGTAATCAATGGCGCCCAGAATGGCGGCATTCTGGCGCATCGTTTTGTTTCGGATGGCGACATTGATACGTTCCAGCTCCTGGTAAACAATTCTACCTGCCCCCAGGTTGAGATGGCCTACCTCACTGTTGCCCATCTGGCCTTCAGGCAAGCCAACCGCTTCACCGCAGGTAACAAGGGTACTATTAGGATACTGGTTATAAAGAGAAGAAACAAAGCTTGTCCGGGCGTTTTGAATTGCATCGCTGCTTTTCACAGTACCTAGTCCCCACCCATCCATAATCACCAACATTGTTTTCTTTTTCATTTGATTATCATTTGTTTAGCAAAAAATACCGTTCCTTCTTTTGAAACCCAGTTTACCCCGGATATACGAGGTGGTGCAAAATTATCGCAAAAACAAGCAATACCAGCGGCATTGGCACGTTTTTAGCCAATACAGCGGCAGTTAAATCACTTTCTATGAAACGTACTTTTACTTTATTACTGCTTGCGGGCATATTTGCCTCTTTTACTTCGCTAATTGGAATTGAAGACGTAGTGGCTTCGCTCAAATCTGGAAATGTAACTCAAATAGCCAAATATTTTGATAGAACTGTTGAGATTGCGCTGCCCGAAAAGACAAATAGTTACAGCAGGAGCCAGGCTGAAATGATCCTCAGGGATTTTTTAGGCAATGAAAATGTGAGAGCATTCCAGGTGATACACAAAGGCGATACAGGCGGCTCCCAGTTTGTAGTGGGAAAACTGGTAACCCAAAAAGCGAGTTACAGAACCACCGTGTTGATGAAACAAAAAGGAGACAGGCAGGTATTACAGGAAATAAGATTTGAAAAATAAGTTTCGCTTTTTTTTGACAAGCAATCTTGAATAGCCCCTTTACCGGGGCTTTTTTGTTGCCCTTCTCTTCCTTAGTTTTGTTCTATGACCAAAGATCAAAAGATAGACCTTCTCATTAAAAATGCGTTGGAAGAAGATATACAAAGCGGGGACCACTCCACCCTTGCTACCATAGATAAAAATGCTGATGGTAAAGCCATACTTAAGATAAAACAAGACGGCATACTGGCCGGCATGGATGTGGCCCAAAAAATATTTAATCATCTGCAGCCGGGTGTAGAATTCCTGGCTTTAAAAAAGGATGGCGACCAGATGAAGTTCGGAGATATTGCTTTTGAAGTAAAAGCAAAAGTGCATACCATTTTGCAGTGTGAGCGGCTGGTGTTGAATTGTATGCAGCGAATGAGCGGTATTGCTACCCTTACTAACAAATATGTGCAAAAATTAAACGGCTATACAACCCGCCTGTTAGATACCCGTAAAACAACCCCCAATTTTCGTGTGCTTGAAAAAGAAGCAGTGCGGATAGGTGGAGCTGTTAACCACAGGTTTGGATTATATGATATGATCATGCTTAAAGACAATCATATTGACTATGCCGGGGGAATTCAAAATGCTATTAACAAAGCTTACAATTACGTGCAGCAAAATAATCTGGATTTAAAAATTGAAGTGGAAACAAGAAGTTTAGCAGATGTAGAAGCAGTGATGGAGGTTGGTAAAGTAAACAGGATCATGCTGGACAACTTTCAACCGGGTCAGATTGTTGAAGCGCTCAAACTCATTAATAAAAAATATGAAACAGAAGCCAGCGGTGGTATAAATTATAGCAACCTGGAGCAATATGCAGCCACCGGGGTTGATTTTATTTCAAGCGGCGCCATTATTCACCAGGCAGTAAGTTTAGATCTTAGTTTAAAAGCCGCAGTTATTTAAATTATCATTATGGCTAAAAATAAATTGAATAGTTCAGGCATCGTTTATTCCACCGATCCACATTATAAACCAGCTGATGAAGAGGCCGAAAATATTACCAGCCTGCCGGCAAACCAACAGAAAATAAAGGTTCGGCTGGAAACCAAACATCGTGGCGGCAAGGCTGTTACGCTGGTGGAAAATTATGTAGCTACTGAAGATGAAAAAATAGAAATGGGCAAAAAGCTAAAAACCTTTTGCGGTACAGGTGGATCGGTGAAAGACGGTGAGATACTGGTGCAAGGGGATAACCGTGATAAGGTACTGAGCTGGCTGCACAAAAACGGGTTTACAGCGAGCCGCAAAATATAAGCAGATTTATTTCGTTAACTTTAATAGTCAAACAATCCAATGGCAAGTAAAATCTCAGAAGGAATTGAAGTTTCAGTAGAAACTTTTTACCAGCCGGAGTTTAGCAACCCGCTGCAGGGAGAATTTATGTTTGCCTACCAGGTAGTGATCGAAAATCACAACAACTTTCCCGTGCAATTGCTGAGCCGCCACTGGTATATCTTCGATAGTAATGGCAGTATGCGTGAAGTACAAGGTGAGGGCGTTGTGGGCGAACAACCCAGTATAGGCCCCGGTCAATCTTACCAATACATGAGCGGCTGTAACCTGCGCAGCGAAATGGGCCGCATGCATGGCACCTACGAATTACAAAATTTGCATAGCCACAAAAAATTTGCGGTGCAAATTCCTTCCTTTGAAATGCATGTTCCTTTTAAAATGAATTAAATCAGGGTTTGTATTTCGCCTGTTGAAATATTTCTTCCGCATTCATTGCCATTAATTGCGGCAGCGTAGTTTCGGGAAATTTATCCATGTATTTATTTACGATCTGCCAGCCGCTGAATGAACCGATATTACCCGGCGATGCCTCCCCCAGCTCCTGGGTTTTGGGAGCTTCTCCGATAAAATTTTTCGTGATATTGTAATCTGTAGTCTGCAGGTAATTGTTCTGAACAAAAAGATCCCATATTACCGCCTGCCGCTCTACGCTTTCCTTCCATTGTTTTTGGGTGTAACCAATAACCAGGTGTGGCTTTACCTCGGGCAACAATTGTTGAAGCGCATACAACCTCCTGCCTTTTTCCACCATCTGAATTACCAGGCTTTTGTCTTCAAATTTTTCAGGAAACATATCGTTCACGATATTTTTCATCGTGTTTACTTCGATGTATTCGGGGGTAAACCTCGCAGAAATATATGCTGGGTAGGTTTCTACCACCCAGGGCGACGCATACATGGAATAATCTTTCCCGAGATGATGTTGTAAACCAATGATCACCGCATCAGCGTCTAAAATATCGCCGTAACCATCCATGGGCCCGATGTAGGTAATGATCTTCCCCGGTAATTTATACTTTGGAAAATAAAAGCGGGCATACTTAAAGGCCTTTTCCAGCTTTTTTTCGTGAATGGAAAAGTCACTGAAAACTTTTTGAGAACTATCAAATACCGGCTTGTATGCAGCCATAAAAGCTTTGATGTAGTTTGCAGCAGTATCCCCCTGCCAGCGAGGGTCTACATTCAGAATCGTAGTTAAAAAATTCTCCCCGAAGGACGGGTATTTTGCAATAACGGCAGGGATCTGATCAGCCACTTTATTACTATCCATCGCAAAAAAATCCTGTTCAAATCTTTGCGTTTTCAGTTCTACCTGTATGCTTGAAACATCTGGCGTTTTTTTTGAGTTACAACCAATGAGAATGCTGATGGAAAGTATAACAGCAAGTGTAGTTTTGAAATTAAAATGCATTGTAAACAATTACCTTTAGGGTTACCAAGGGCCTAAAGTTACAAGCATAATAGAAAACAGATTGTGAAAACAATGTACAAAGGATGAAAATAGTATTAGCACAACAGAATTATCATATTGGCAACTTTGAAGCAAACACCCAAAAAATAATCGATGCAATTCAGCAAGCCAGGCGGCAGGGTGCAGACCTGGTAGTATTCAGTGAGCTTTCCGTTTGTGGTTACCCGCCGAGGGATTTTTTATATTTCGATGATTTTATTGATAAATGTTACAACAGCATTAACGCCATTGCTGCAGCGGCCGACGGCATTGCAGTATTGGTAGGAGGGCCACACCGCAACCCCGTGGCAGAAGGGAAAGATCTTTTTAATGCGGCCTTTTTTTTAGCCGATCAAAAAATACAGCAGGTAATTCACAAAACTTGTTTACCCACTTATGATGTGTTTGATGAAAACCGGTATTTTGAGCCGGCCAATGAATGGAATATTATAGAATACAAGGGCAAAAAACTGGCCGTGACCATTTGTGAAGACATCTGGAACCTGGGCAGCAATCCCCTGTATCGATATTGCCCAATGGATTTATTGATGCCGCAGCAGCCGGATATCATGATCAATCTTTCTGCTTCTCCATTTGATTACACTCATGATGCAGACAGGCAGGCCACGGTAAAAGCCAATGTGTTGAAATACGGCATCCCCATGTTTTATTGTAATGCGGTTGGAAGCCAGACGGAGATTGTTTTTGACGGCGCTTCGCTGGTGTTTGATAAAGATGCCAACCTATGTGGTAAACTAAAAAGTTTTGAAGAAGATGTGCAGGCTTTTGTGTTGAATAACGACGGCAGCATAGAAGGAAAGATCCTTGAAAATGCCAATGCCATACCCAACGCAGAACTGAACCCATCACAGCTGGATGCCACGCTTAATATAGCGATGCTATACGATGCCCTGGTAATGGGCATCAGGGATTATTTTGAAAAAATGGGTTTCAAAAAAGCGATTCTCGGCAGCAGCGGTGGAATTGACAGCGCTGTTACGCTGGTGCTGGCATGCCATGCCCTTGGCAACGAAAATGTGAGAGCCATCTTAATGCCTTCCGAATATTCTACCGGCCATTCGGTTAGTGATGCTGAGCAATTGAGTAAACAGCTTCAAAACCCGTATGACATAATCCCCATAAAAAACATTTACAATAGTTTCCTGGCAGAGTTACAACCTGTTTTTAAGGATCTTCCTTTTGGCATTGCCGAAGAAAATATTCAAAGCCGCACCAGGGGAAATTTGCTGATGGCCATAGCAAACAAGTTTGGTTATATTCTTCTCAACACTTCAAATAAAAGTGAATTAGCCACGGGCTACGGAACACTTTATGGCGATATGGCTGGAGGCATAGGTGTATTGGGCGACTGTTATAAACTGCAGGTGTACGAACTGGCAAGATATATCAACCGAAACCAGGAAATTATTCCAAACAATATTATTGTTAAACCCCCAAGTGCTGAACTGCGGCCAGGCCAGAAAGACAGCGACAGCCTGCCCGATTACAGCCTGCTTGATAGCATATTGTATCAATATATTGAGCAAACCAAGGGACCTTCCGATATAAAAGCGATGGGTTTTGAGGCAGCCCTCGTGGACCGGGTGTTGAAGATGGTAAATGTAAATGAATACAAACGCAACCAGTTTTGCCCGATCATCCGAATTTCGCCCAAGGCTTTTGGTGTAGGCCGCCGGGTGCCGATTGTAGGCAAGTACCTTAGCTAACTTACTGGTAATTAGCGGTCATTTTTAACAATACCTTTCATCCGTTGGTACAGTGGCAGCATTTTTGATTAAAAGGAGTTGTATTTTGCAACCAACATAAAATTATCCGATAAAATATGCTACAAACAGCAGAAGACATTCGCCTTTTGAATGATAAGATCAGCCATTCCGCTGGTTTTGTAACCCGAATAAATGATGAACTCAGCAAAGTGATCGTAGGCCAGCAAACCATGATCGAGCGCCTGCTGATAGGCCTTTTAAGTAATGGTCATATTTTGCTGGAGGGTGTTCCCGGCCTCGCCAAAACACTGGCTATCAAATCGCTTTCTCAAACCATTCATGCGGATTTTAGCCGTATTCAATTTACGCCGGATCTGTTGCCAGCCGATGTGGTGGGAACCATGATCTATAACCAGGCAAAAAATGAATTTTTTGTTCGTAAGGGACCCATCTTCGCCAATTTTATTTTGGCAGATGAAATCAACCGTGCGCCGGCAAAAGTGCAAAGTGCGCTGCTGGAAGCCATGCAGGAGAGACAGGTTACCATTGGTGATACCAGTTATAAATTGCCTGAACCGTTTTTGGTTTTGGCCACGCAGAACCCGATTGAGCAGGAAGGAACTTACCCTTTACCAGAGGCCCAGGTTGACAGGTTTATGTTGAAAGTGGTGGTGAGCTACCCGAGCAAATCGGAAGAACAAAACATTATCCGTCAAAATACCATTGGTTACAATACTCCAAATATCAACCCTGTTGCTTCTACTTCGGAGATCCTTACTGCAAAGGAACTGGTGCGGCAGGTGTACATTGATGAAAAGGTAGAGAATTATATCCTGGATATCGTTTTTGCCACCCGTTTCCCCGAAAATTACAACCTCAGCAAATTAAAACCATTGATAGGTTTTGGTGGTTCACCAAGAGCAAGCATCAACCTTGCATTAGCGGCAAAAGCATACGCCTTCCTCAATAAAAGAGGTTACGTAGTACCGGAAGATGTAAGAAATATTTGCAAAGACGTGTTACGCCATCGTATCGGCCTCACTTATGAAGCAGAAGCGGAAAACATCAACGTGGAAGAAGTGATCAATGAAATACTGAAAACTGTGAATGTTCCATAAAGTTGAAAACTCCATACTGCACAAACTAATTCGTGTAATTCGTTCCAATTCGTGTAATAATTTTGTTTAAAAAGAAAAAGAAAATAGAATCCCCTGCTCCCACAGCTGCTGCTTCGGTACAAAATGATATCGGGCTTACCACCACTGATATACTCAAAAAAGTGAAGGACCTGGAGATCAAAAGCAAAATCCTCACTTCACAAATGTTTACGGGCGAATACCACTCTGCTTTTAAAGGAAGGGGTATGAGCTTTAGGGAAGTGCGGGAATACAACCCCGGTGATGATGTGCGGTTCATTGACTGGAATGTGAGTGCCCGCTATGCACACCCGTTTTCAAAAGTATTTGAAGAAGAAAGAGAACTGGTGATGATGCTGTTGATAGACACAAGCACCAGTAACCTTTTTGGCACTGTTGGTAAAAGAAAAAAAGATCTTATCACAGAAATGGCTGCAATACTCGCATTCAGCGCCATCAACAACAATGATAAAGTAGGTGTAATTTTCTTCAGCAATAAAATAGAAAAATATATTCCACCGAAAAAAGGAAGGGACCATGCCTTGTACATTGTGAGGGAACTGCTAACGGTAGAACCTAAAGCTAATGGCACCAACCTCGATCTTGCCATAAAATATTTTAATAACACCACCCGCCAAAAAAGCATTGCTTTTATTTTAAGTGATTTTATTACCGCCGGCTACGACAGTGATCTGAAAGTAATCGGCAAACGCCATGATGTGATAGGGCTTAGGGTGTATGATAAAATGGATATGCAGTTGCCCGATATTGGCCTGGTACAGATGCAGGATGCGGAAACCGGTAAAAACAAATGGGTGGATACAGGCAGTGCCATGGTGCGTTACAACTATCAACAACATTTTTTTGAACAAACAGAACTGGCCAAACGAAATTTCAGGAAAGCCGGTGCAGAATTATTGCATATAAGAACGGATGAAGATTATGTAAAGATCCTGCAACAATTTTTTTTGCGCAGGAACTAATTAATAACCCAAATGAAGCCCCGGCAAGCCATACCATTTTTTTTAATTACTGTGCTATTGAATATCGCAGCTGTGTGCGGTTATGGGCAGGCAATGAAAACCTATATCGACAGGAACCAGATACTGATCGGTGAACCTATCAGGTTTGAAATAAAATTAAACCTTGCTGCATCCAACTACAGGGTTGATTTTAATATCCCCGATTCAATCCCTCATTTTGATATTATTGACCAGGGAAAATATGATACCACGGATGGCGGCGTTTACAGCATGCGTCAAACCATCCTGTTCACAAGTTTTGATTCCGGGCTTTGGAAATTTCCTGCTTTCCCGGTTACCATCTCCTCCCCAACGGCCGGTGCTAAAACAATTTTAAGTGATTCCTTTTTAGTAAAAGTGAATTATTCCCCGATGGATAGTACCGAGGATCTCCGCGATATCAAACCCGTGATGGATGTGTTTGTGGTGGATAGAACATGGATCTATTACTTGGTTGGAGCAATACTTGCGCTCATCCTCGCCTATATCATTTACCGGTATTTTAAGAACAGGAAGAAAAAAGCACCGCCGGTATTTAATACAAAATTATCGCCTTATGAAGAGGCTATGAAGGGCCTCAACCAATTATTGAAATCAACGGATGCGGATGCCAAGCAGTACCATAGCAGCATCAGCGATATTTTTAAAAGGTATTACAGCCGAAAAAACAATCAAAACCTGATGGCAGATACCACGGGGGATATCCTGGTCAGGTTGAAAGAAAAAGGACGATCATCAGATCTTGTTTCATCCACTGCCGAAGTGTTGCGCTTTGGCGATGCTGTAAAATTTGCAAAGTACCGGCCCACCGAAGCGGAGAATCAACAGGCAGTTAGCAGCATGAAACAGGTAATTGAATTTATTGAAAAGAAAACATAAATAAACGCCAAATTGCTATTTGAGTATTTTGAAAATATTGAATTTACACAGCCGGAATTTTTGTTCGGCCTTTTGCTGATACCTGTGCTGGTAACCTGGTACGTGGTTACCAACAATCAACGCAGCGCATCAGTTCGGGTATCAAGCACTGCTGCTCGTGGGCTGGGTACCTGGAAATCTGCTTTTAGGCACCTGCCTTTTATGGCCAGGATGCTTAGCCTTGCATTTATCATTACAGCATTGGCCAAACCACAAACAAAAAACGAAAATTCAAGAGCAGAGGGAGAAGGAATTGACATTGTATTATGCATAGACGTAAGTGGTAGTATGACGGCCCAGGATTTTCAACCAAACAGGCTGGAGGCAGCCAAGGCGGTGGCTGCAGACTTTGTTTCTAAAAGAGTAACCGACAGAATCGGGGTGGTAATATTTTCGGGAGAAAGTTTTACGCAGTGTCCCATTACAACCGATCATGCAGTTGTATTGTCTGCCATAAAAAGTATCAGGAACGGTTTACTCGAAGATGGTACTGCCATCGGCTCGG
>CBFGLL010000031.1:0-15182 GCA_965649585.1 uncultured Chitinophagaceae bacterium
TGCAAAAATTGAAAAATGCCCTGCTGGAAAAGTAGGATGTGCAAGAGTGGCAAGTCCGGCGCCTGACCGCAGGCATGCTTTTGTTGCCAGCGCTGCAGCGCCCATCATTCCGGCACTGCCGGCGAAAAAAAGAGCGCTGCCAACATTATATTTATGCACCCAGGGTTTGCGTGGCTTAAAAATGAGTTGCATATCAGCAGTAGCAGAAGTTTCAAAATTGGTTTCACAGGTTTTTAAAAACGAAGCTGAAAGGCCTATATCCAATAATACCACTTCACCTGTAAAAGGTAAATTTTCTGTAAGCAGGAGGCATAACTTGTATTGCTGGAAGCTTAGCGTTGTGTTGGCTTTGATGATGCTATTACCAACAGAACTTTTTTCACAAAACATGCCGGAGGGCAGATCAATACTGATCACTGTCGTTTCAGCAGCATTGATATGATCAATGATCGTTGTAACTATGCCTGAAGGAGCTTTACTTAATCCTGTACCGAATATTGCATCAATTACAATGCCGTTAGAGGGTATCACAGGTAGATCTTCAGCCGAGCTCATCTTTTTATAATGCCCGGTCACCAGGTAACGTTGAAAATTCTCTTCAAAATCGGGGCTATACTTTTCCGCCTGCATATAAAACAACTGAACAGCTTCGCCAGCTTCCATCAACATTCTGCCAATAGCCAGGCCATCGCCCCCGTTATTGCCGGGGCCGCAAAAAATGAAAAAGCATTTCCCGGCATGATGCTTCCGTAACCATTGATAACAGGCAGCAGCAGCCTGTTCCATCAGATCGATGGACCGCATATTGCATTCCTCAATTGTAAACTGGTCCCATGCCCTTATTTGCGAAGCAGTCAATATTTTCATACAATAAAGCTACAATTAAGGAGCAACCTGCAATGGAATTTTCTAGAATAACGAAGCCGGCAACTGGTGCCGGCTTTGTTATTCATATTTTTAAAGGTTTTTTTAATTCACTACAAAAGGAACAGATAGTTTTTCGTTTTGGGTAGTAACTTGTACCATATACACTCCCTTGGAAAGTTGCATACTACCTACACTAAACACATTGATGCCCTTCAGCAATTCCTTTGACAGTTGCTGAACAACTGCACCATTTGCATTCACGATCCTGATGACGCCCCTGCCTGCCTCAACGGAATGTATGTTAATATTAATTTTATCTACTACGGGGTTGGGGGAAACAGCTACCGAAGCAAATAATTTTTCATTCATCCTAACAGGAATGATTGCACTGTATTTAAAACTTCCGTTGATATCCACTTGTTTCAGCCTGTAATAAGTAATGGTAGCATAAGGCGCCATATCTACATAACTATAATCGATCGGCTGATTGCTGTTGCCTGCGCCCGATACTGTGGCAATGGCCTCAAAGCGGGCTCCATCTGCACTTTTTTCGATAATAAAACGATCGCTCATCAACTCCGAGGCAGTAGTCCATAGCAGGGTAACTTTATTGAAAGATGGCGCTGCTGTAAAGCGGGTGATATCCACCGGCAGCACAGATGAGCCAAGATCAGCAGAACCACAAAAGGTATAAAGACCTGTTCTGTTAGAGTTGTTATTAGCTGCGCCGAAGACCCTGAAATAGTACGTTTGATTAGGGGTAAGCCCAATCAAAAACATTGTTTCAGCCTGGTTGTTGCCATTAAGATCCAGGCAACCAATTTCGGTAAGACCGGCGCAGGTAGTACCCGAAAAAGCCTGGATAGCTGCATCAAAACCCGAAGTGGGATTTACAACAATGGTAGCATTAGGCCCTTGCGCAATAAATGAATACCATACATCTGCAGCAGTAGTACCTGTAGCGCATGCAGGCGTGGGTGCACAGGGATCAATGGGATCCGTAGGTTCAAATGGTTTTTGATTAGAAAATACAGTGCCGGCACTAGGGCAGCCGGAAAGCCATGCCTGGTTGAACATCACGGCGTTACTGAAGTCTGTTCCTCCTCCTAAAATTTGTGCGTTGGAAAATGCGGGTAAAAAAACAATAAGGGCGTACAGTAAAGTTCGTTTCATATGTGATGGGTTTGTGAAATCTAAAAATAAGCATTTAAAACTGCTGTTAAAAATCACGGCACCCACAATTAGTTCACACCAGTCCTAATAATGTCAATAACTTTTTTAACGGCATATTTTTCAATTCCTCACAATCCCTGATCAATACCACTGGAAATAACCTGATTTTTATTCGCATCCCCATTAGGAGGGTGCATACTTAAAAAAACAACTGCCGCTATTACGGCGGCAGCTGTTGAATAAATTGCGGGTTACACTTATTGGGTTACCGTTTCTCTCAGTTGCTCGTACTGCTTTACGAAATAATATTTTTTTCCGCCGATGCTGGAATTTTTTATACTAACTGGCATCACCATAAATGCAATTGGGTCTCCACCATTATACGCAGCTTCATTCATTTCCGCCGCAGTGAATGTTACAGAACTACTTGCCCCCAATACTGATTTGGTGACAGTGCTCTTGTTTCCCGCTACCTGGTAAATTACCGCATCAGCCCCCGTCGTAGTGGTATGATTTAAGGTAAAATTACCGTTGATATTGATTGATGTTGGAAGCGTGAACTCTCCTCCGGGTGGGAAAGGGTTAGCATCCGCATAACTAAATGCCGCAATACCGTTGGTAGTGTTGCCAGCTACATCCCATGTTACTGTGTTACCAGTGGTGAAAATATCCCCGACAAAACCGGCCTGGGTATACCAGTTCATTCCGGCACCTCCGAAATTCAATAGTTCTACGTCGTTGGCTGTAACCACTCCTGCATCTTTTGGCGCTGTTGCATTACCATACCATGCAAACACACTTTCGGTTTCCGTAGAGTTGGTACCAGAAATACCATCAAACATCCGGATCTTGATGGAATACATGGCACCATCGGCATCGGCGCCAACATTTACATTTCCATTATCATCAATAGTAATTCCACCAGGTCCAGGATCATCTTTGCTACATCCTGTAAATAAAATTGTGGCCATCGCAAGGCCGGCAAGCATTTTTGTAAATTTCATACGGTTGTTGTTTTGGTTTAGGACGGTAATATACAGCATAAATAATGGCCGTAATGTTTATGGCTGTAGAATGATTACTAAAAAAAACGAAGGTATAAATCCAGGTCTCCCATCAATTACAATTATATCGATAGGCCATATACGGAAACCCATCAAGGTTTACGGTCAATGGCCGCCTTGCAGAATCCAGCGTGTATTGCACATTATAGTCGATATCAGACACACGAAAACCAACCAAACTGTTTTTACTGATGAAATACGGAAGGTGCGGCTCAAATCCCACATGGATCTGGAAAAACGGATCCGCCATATAAAAATAGGCAGACACATTCCCGAAATAATTGAGATCGTTATTATACACATAGCTGATGGAATCAAGAATATTACCATCCACATCATTAATGTTCATCCTGCTTACATTGTTGTTTGTATAAATAAATTCATATACCGTAGAGTCAACCATATTTGGAAATGACTGGTACCGGTCTTCCCTTAATTCCTGCGTGAGCGTGTTACCGGAATAAGTGAAATGCAGAATAGAATTAATAGTATCGCTTTGAAAAAAAAGGTCGTAATCTGTTTCGTACAACTTCACCAACTTATTGTTGGCGTATACCATAGAATCAATTTTGTATAACCCGGCGCCGCCATCTTCATAAAACCTCATCGTTTTTACCCGGTTGCTGTCATAAGTATATTCAACCCTTGCAAAATTTGCCAACACCCGCACCAGCCGATTGTTTACGTACACGTAGTCTGCAGAATCGTCAATGCCTCCACCCCCATAATACCATGACCTCGTGATGCGGCAAGTGTCTGCGTTAATCGTAGAGTCCGGGGGATTGGTAGGATCAAAAGTTAAATCAAAATCTTTCTGGCAACCCAGCAGGGAAATAATAACAAACGCCAAGACAGCTAATGAGGGTTTCATCATGCAAAGTTTTATCTAAATTAAAAAATCCATTACCCTTTTTCCACAAAAAACTACTGAAAAGGGAAACCTTGTTACTGAACGGGAATTACAGGCTGCCGGAATTAAAGTAGAAAATAAAACCAAAAATTTTGACATCATCTTGCTGAAATAAGGAAGCTTCCTTAATTCATAAACCCAGGTTCGAATTGGTTGATCTTGGAAAAGGGGGAAACTGGAATAGCCTTTGATTTATTTTTTAAAATACCTTACTATGAAACATCTTCTACATATCCTACTATTACTGGTAGTATTTAAAAGCACTGGCCAGGCCCAGGCGCTAGTTTACGACACCATCCGGCTTGCCGATGCAACTTATTATGAAGGTCAAAAAATTCAGTTGGGAGCTGGAACATCCGACAGCAAAAACTTTAGTTATATCAATACAGGAAAAAGCATTGACAGTTTGATTGCATTGCCTGCTGCCTGGGCCAATGAAACCCTTACGGTAGAAATGCTCTATCGAAATGAGTTTGGATTTGTAATAGTGGCAAGCCCTCCGCATAAGGACGAAAACGTTCCTTATATTTTGATACGGGTGGAACATGCTTTACTCAGCCGGGAATTGATGCGACCCCAACCAGTAACTAAAGAAATATTAGCGAGTGTTGCTGTGTTATAAACAGCTGTATCGGTATAACAAATAAAAATATGCTGCCCCGGCGCAGGAACCGCACCAATGCCTTGCTAACTTCGTCCCAATGGAATTACTGGCTACCATCCGTTCCTGCACGCATTGTTTCAATCATTTGCCCCATGGCCCAAGGCCAATATTGCAATACAGCGCCCAAAGCTCCGTGGTTATAATTGGCCAGGCTCCTGGCATAAAGGCACACGAAACCGGCAAACCCTGGAACGATGCCAGCGGCGAAAGGTTACGGAACTGGCTGGGTGTTGATGAAAACGTTTTTTACGACGCCACGAAAATATCCCTGGTACCAATGGGTTTTTGTTACCCAGGTCGGGGAAAAAGCGGAGACCTGCCGCCCCGGCCGGAATGTGTTGGGTTATGGCACCATCAACTGTTACCTACTATCACCCATAAAAACAAACTAGTATTGCTCGTGGGCAATTATGCGCAGGATCATTACCTCGCCGGCAAAAAAAAGGATACGCTTACGGAAACTGTACGATCATTTCGCCAATACCTTCCCGAATATTTTGTTCTTCCGCATCCCTCCCCAAGAAATAATATCTGGCTTAAAAAAAATGAATGGTTTGTCAGGGATGTGCTGCCATCCCTTAAAGAAGCTATACAGTTGGCATTGAGATAAGTGTTTTAGCCACATTAACTTCTTTCCTTTCTTTTTACCTGGAAGGGTTTGGAATTATTGTTGAGCTTGTTATAGTAAAACAATTATTATGAAGAAGCAGATGCAGGTTGAACAAACGAAGCTCTTACACACTATTCAAAAGTTTTTAGACGGCCCTATGATATTCTTAGGATTCGTATGGCTGTTGTTACTGGTAGTGGAACTTGTTTGGGGACTCACGCCGGTGCTCGAGTGGATGAGTATAAGCATTTGGATCATCTTCATAATTGATTTTATTTTAAAATTTATTCTTGCCAGAACAAAGCTGCACTTCTTCAAAAAAAACTGGCTTACGGCACTATCACTGCTTATACCTGCCATCAGGATATTCCGGGTATTAAGGGTGTTTCGATTATTCAGAGGGGTACGGCTTATAAAGCTGGTAGCTTCTCTTAATAGGAGTATCAGGAGTCTTGCAGCTACCATGAGCCGGCGGGCATTTGGATATGTTTTTTTGCTGATCTTAATTGTAACCTTTGGCGGTGCGGCCGGCATGTATGCAATTGAAAGAGGCAACACAGGATTTGAAAATTATGGAATGGCCCTTTGGTGGACCGCAATGCGTATTATTACCGCCGGCAGTGATTTTTGGCCTGCAACCGCTGAAGGAAGAACCCTTGCCTTCATCATTGCACTGTTTGGCTACGGCATCTTTGGATATATAACGGCTACACTTGCCAGCTTTTTTATTGGCAGGGATGCAGAAGAAAAAAATGCACCCGTGTTGGGAAAAAATGATATCGAAGAATTGAAAGAAACAATAGCGGCATTAGCAGGCAAAATAGAAAAACTCAACACCCACAAGAATTGAAAAAACGGTATTGCCCTCAATTCAATAAAATAAAACCCTTAATGCTTGCATTTGGACCAGGAAATTTTTATTTTTCCATCACTAACTCACCCCTCTCCACTTCACAGGGAAATATCATCCATTTTTTAACCTAAATATTTACTAATGGAAAAGTATTTTCTATTCAGCAGGGTATTTTTGCCATGCCTGTTAATTTTATTTTCTATCTCCTGCAAAAAAGATTGCATCACCGAACCAGGTACAGCGCCATTGAGTTCCGGCGAATTGGCCGACGCAGCAAAAAACTCCAACACAAGCCTCATCAATGCTGTTCGCCAGGCAACTGCAAGGTATCATTCTACCCAGCTTGCATTAGCCGCCGGCTACCAGCCTGACGAACATTGCGTGTCTGTTCCGGGCCTCGGCGGCATGGGCTACCACTGGGCAAACCAGGGATTGGTAGATCCCGTTTTTGATCCACTTCAACCAGAAGTAATGCTGTATGCACCGGGCCCCGGAGGAAACCTTCGACTGGTAGCGGTGGAATATATTGTGATCAACCTGGGACAGCCAAGACCTATGTTTGACGACCGGCTTTTTGACATCGGTGGCACTCCTGTTCCTGTGCCCCACTGGAGCCTGCATGTGTGGATGTATGAACCAAATCCAAACGGCATTTTTACACCCTTTAATCCAAATATTTCCTGCCCGTAGCTGAAACGGCTTATTTGTTTAATGATATTTACCTGTTGCTTCGCAGCCACCAGGGAGGCATGCCGTGTTTATTCGCATCCAAAAATTTCGACATCAGCATGGCACCATATTTTATGTAAAACAGTTATCACTAAACACTATGACCATGACCAATCAAAAAAACAAAGACATAACAGAAAAAGAAAATCAGGAGATAGGAGCCAACGGCAACGAAGACAAAGAATACGTGCAACAATTTAATGCAGACAAAAAAAAGAGGGAGGAGACCGGAGAGCAAGATGCCCAATCCGCTGCCAGCACTCCAAATAGAGAGAACCTGCAACCTGATAACTCTGGCGAAGTACCTAAGGAAAGTCCACCAAAATAATCATCAAAGGTTAATAACAGTGCAGGAGTGTAACCACTGTATGATTTTTAAATAATCAATTGGCCGTTCCCAGATTTACAAATTCGCAGCTTGATTGCAACAGTTCCAGTTCATCTTTCATTTTCAATTTGAAAGCTGCTTCCTCTGTCATCTTTGGTAGCAGGTTTTTGTAATACTCAATTCCTTGTAATAAGTTTTTCCTGAATGACTCCAGGTATTTTTCCTGCTTCTCATCCGTCGCATGCGCATTTTTTTCTACCTGATTTTTAAAATAGTCAACATACATTTTCAGTTCATTGATAAACATATGCGGCCTGTACACGGAATTTAAGATGTTTACACGACCGTAAATATGCCCTACCATTTCTTCTAAAGAAAAAACCCCGGAAAAGTAGGCCAGGTTGGGACCCGGGCATATGGTAACGGCCTTGAGGCGATGCTCATCTTTTATATTATTCTTTAGCAGTGCGGGAGCAGTAAGCCCCTCACACAGGCAGTCTTTGCTGGTGATTTCTTTGTACTGTGCTGTTTTTGTTTCCTGGGTTAAACTGGTGTCGGCCTGCAGGGCTTGCAGTTTTTTCTGCTGGTATTCTCTTGATGCCACGCAGATAGGTGTTTTTGTAAACTCGGTATTAAATGCAAGGTGTTTTTTATAACAGGGGCTGCCGGGCCTGTTTTTTTCAATCCGTGTTTTACGTTGTGCTTCCGACGAACTTTTCCTGAAATTATTAAACGGCACCCCGAGCGGCGAAGCGTGGCTTAAAAAATAATCATCCTGCGTCGCTGTTACAAGTTGTTCTAGGGTATTATCATCCAGGTTGGTAGCTTCGGGTACCAACAAAAAAGGACTACCCCAGCCCGTAGCATCTATGTTATAATAGTCTCTCAAAAAATTGTGTTCGCTGCTGGTTCCTATCCCTCCCTGCACGCTGATGCGAACAGGAGGAAATTCCCGGATCGGCGCTGCACCCTTTGTAATGCGTGCCTGGCTACAGAGCCCGGCCAACTCATTGCGGAGTTCGGCTTTTTTCATTTTAAATTCTTCCAGTATGGGCCCAAGCAGGTAGCCTTCTGTTGGAAAGGCGTGCCCACCACAGTTTAATCCCGATTCAACCCGGAACTCTGATACCCACAATCCTTTTTTCGCTAAAAATTTTCCCTGGATCATTGCAGAACGGTAATCGCTTACTTTCAATATTATTTTTTTGCTTGAATAACCTTCATCGTTCATTACAAATGCAGGGAGGTTTTCGAGAAAAGCAAATAAACGAGGGTTTAACCCCGCAGAAAAAACAACCGATGATTGTAATGAACTGTCGGCAAAACCACGCAGCGCAGATATTGCATCTGAATACTCCATAGGCAATGGCTCACCAGCTTTTGAATAATTGAGATTGTCAACCTTGGTCATGATATTTACATCCACAGCCCCGGCAACTATTTCTTCACGAAGCTGAAGTTGCAACTGCACTTTTTCTTCTCCTGATGATTTTTGCATGAGGTCATAGCCTTGTCTTAATGCTGAACTGGGTGGAAGCAACTCAAAATATTTTACAAGATCGGTGCCGCCTTTAAAGGGCTGAACTTTCATGTCTGCTATCTGCTGGTCGATGATCCTTTGTATCAGGTCGAGATAAGCGGTTACTCGTTTTGCCCTGTGATCAAGATCATCCACATGTATGGCAATAAATTTTTCGCCAGACTGTTTGCAATAGAATTCCCTCATTTGCTCCAGTAAATTGTGCTGGATAATAGAAACCACGGATGAAATGCCAAACCGGGCAACTTTTACCGGGCTGTCGATGGTGAAACCTAACCCCATTACGGGGATATGAAAACTATGGGATGATGTGTAGTTCATGTAGCAGAAAATGGATTCAACTGAAAATAAAATATAATACCTGGTTTATAGTGCCGCAATGTTAGCGGATGATTATCTGCCAAATGATGATTCAAATCATGTATGGATGTTGTAGCAGCGGTAAAGAGGCGTAACCTGTGATTTAGAAATCAGTGTTTAAGCAACCAAACCCCTTTGCAAAGTCAATTTCTTTTTTCATTTTCCTTATTACCGTGGCGCTCAACCAGGCTGCAGTTTCCTAACTTTGCCGCCTTACCACTCAAACCATCTCCTCAAATGAAAAAGATATTTGTAATCGTTCTTTCTATACTCCCGGGCATTATTGCTCAAGCTAGCGACAGTACATTCCAGTTTAAAACATCCGACAATGTAAACCTGTACGTACGGGTGGCAGGCCAGGGACAGCCCTGCCTTTTTGTACATGGCGGCCCCGGCTCAACGAGTTATTATTTTGAAGCCATGCCATCTGCTGCCTTGCTGCAGCAAGAACTTACCATGATCTACTTCGACCAGCGGGGTTCCGGCAGATCCGGATCGCCGGCCACAGGCGACTACTCTACTGCCCGCATGGTAAAAGATATGGAAGAACTGCGGGCACATCTTCGTGTAAAGCAGTGGCATGTGATGGGGCATTCTTTTGCCGGCTTCCTGCTCACAGAGTATGCTTTGCAGCACCCTCCAAGGCTTCATTCGCTGATGTATATACATGCCACTTTAAAAATTAAGGAGAGCATGCAGAGCCATCTCGATTTTGGCATTAAAGAACTTGCCATGACAGATAGCAGTCTCTTCAACACTTCTATTCCCGTAGAGCAAAGAGTATGGAAAGTACATGAAAAACTTACAGAAAAAAATCTCTGGTATAAGCTGATGTACAGGAATGCTTATGAAAAAAAACTGAACGACTCCGTTACCGCATCCATCGGCAAAGCCAACTGGGATTTTGCCAACAAGGTTTGGAATATCGCCGACTATGCAAAAGACCTCACCGTAGAAACGCACAAAATTAAAGTACCTACACTTGTAATGACGGGCGACCAGGATTATGCCATTGGTATTGATCATTACAAATCATTTCGGTTCCCGAATAAAAAGGTAGTGCGTTATATCGGCGGCCATGCCCCCTTCCAGGAAGAGCCGCAATGGTTTGCAGAAAAAATACTTGCTTTTGTAAAGTCGCTACGGGCGGGGTAATAGCTGGTGGTTGAACCGCTGCTTTAATGCTACGTAATGGTCATCACCTGTGATGATAACGATCGTTTTGTTTTGATTTTTCTTTGCAATGCGCTGTATGTTTTTTAATATTTTTTCATTGCGCAGATCATAAAACTTCAAAAGCCTTGTATGGTGGCTACCTTTAAGCTGGGTAGCAAGGCATTTATAATATTCCCTGGTGAGGATGGCGTCGTCGCTATCTAAAATTTCATAAAGTGAAAAGTTTTTCAACAGCTGTAAGCGCTGAGCAGAAAAGCTGTCACACACGGCCACCCGATTCAAAAAAATGCTGTCTGCAGCCAGTTCTCTTTCATACCGCTTTATAGAAGAGATCTCCGTCCAGTAATTGGCAGGTATGGGTTTCCCTTCTATATCCCTTCCCAGCCAGTCGAAACCCTGTACGTTTGTATCGGGAAACCAATACCGCATCATCCGCATTTCGAAGGGATAATTTTTGCGCAGGTAAGCAGAATCTGCGTTAATATCTTCGGGTCGGATTTCTACTCCAATGATATCAGGTTTTAGATCAGCAATGATCTTTTTCAAGGAATCATAACTGTACCGGGTATTTGACTGGTGCAAACCATGCAGCGTGGGGATAAAATAGATTTTGTTTACCTGGCCTTCTACGTGGAAGAAACTGATGAGACAAAACAAAGCTATCAATGAGAAACGGTTTTTCATAAAAAATGTTGAGACTGCGGGCAACGCTGCAGTTGCGCAAAAGTAAATAAAGTTCAACAACCAGGATGCAGGATGGAAAGCTCGTTGGGCAGTTTCACCTGCCGATGCGTAGCGGAGGTTTAGAAAGCTCCAACCTGCGATTAAAATGTATAGGAGGCTTTACTGCAACACATTCAACACTGCAGTGCTACTAACGGTAACGCTTACACCAGGCTTTACATCCATGCTGCGGCAGGTAGCAGTGGTGCCTGCAGGCACAATGGGTGCATAGGGATAACCTTTGGCAATAATTACGTCGTCAGTAGCTGCGGGCACTTTACCACCCGACCAGTTGGATGCCGTAAACCAGTTGGTGCTCGTAATGCCAATCCAGGTAAAAGGATGATCTACCACCAGGAAATTGGCCATCATACCCATGTCTTCATGCTCCAGGTTATGGCAATGCATCAGGTATTCGCCGGCATACTCATCAAATTTGATGAGTACCGATACTGTTTCACCATCATTTACCAGTACCACATCTTTCCAACCCGTTTCCCATGCAAATACCTGCGCCCTCCCACCCGTTCTGGCAACCACCTGGAAGGAGGCACCATGTACGTGGGCCATGTGCGGACCATTACCATTTGAGATAAAATCCCATCTTTCTACATGGTTAAAACGAGCGGTCCAGTCTATTCTTTCCATCGCATACACTTTACCGTTTATCTTATTCATGCCATCGAAACTGAATACTCTTGTGGTATCGGGATTGGCCAGGGGCACCACTACTGATGTGGGCGCAAGGCTACCATTGTATGGAATTACCGAAGAACTATTTACCCTGAATTGCAGTAGCTCCCAGTTTTCCTCCGCATCTCTCAACTGTATATTGGTTCCGTTAGGCACATTCCTGAAGTCGATCAATACATCAAGCCTTTCCCCACTGCTCACCGTTATCTGCGATTGGTTTGATGACACTGGCAGCAATCCACCATCATTGCCAATCAAAATAAAATTTACCCCCCCGGTAAGCGTGAGGTTAAACACCCTCGCATTGGTACCACATAACACCCTGAACCTGTACACAGCCCTTTCCACGTTGAGGTAAGGGCGCAGTGTGCCATTCACCAGCGGATCCCTGCCAAACATTCCTCCGCCGGTTGGCGAATATTTGATATTACCATTATTATCAAGCAATACATCCCGTATCACCAGGGGTATTTCATAATTGCCAGAAGGGAGGTTTAGGGCGGCTTCTTCTGCGTCCCTGATGATGAACCCACCCGCCAGTCCATTAAACACCTGCCCACCGGTAAGCATATCCGGGTGAGGATGATACCAGTTGAGTGCTGCCCTGTTTTTTATGCGATAGTTATAAGGGTAAGTGCTGCCACCTGGTATGGCATATTTGGGATGACCATCATTTTCTGTATTCACCAGCATGCCATGCCAGTGAATAATACTTTCCTCTGCAAGATTGTTATTAAACATTACCGACACAGAGTCACCCCGGTTAGCCAGTATGGTGGGGCCTGGCAGGCTGTTGTTGTAAGTCCATGATGTGCTGATATTACCACCGCCCAAATTGCTGGTACCCGCCGCAGCAGTTAGGCTCAGGTTCAGCGGAGATACAATCGGCGGAATGTATAAAGGGTAATGCGTGGTATCATCGGGCGGCGGAAGTGTTGACAACGGCTCATGACCAGAAATCGGTTGAGCAAATGAAATGAAGGGAGCGAGAACCGATAACAGCAGCAAACTTTTCATTAGTTTTTTCTTACAAAGTATGCCATGACAAAACTAAATCCACTGACAAATATCAGGTACAAGGGTGATTTATATGGAATGGAGGTATCCTGCTAATGATAACCAATGGGTTAACATTTCAGGTGCTTATGCTTTATAAAAACCAAATCCCTTTTTTTATATTAGCGGCAAACTCTGGCATGAAATACGGCATTATTTTATTCATCAGCCTGGCAATGTGGGTGAATGTGCGGAGCCAGTGCAGTGCCGTTTTTACATTTAACATCAATGGCTTTTCAGCGAGTTTTTTTAGCCAGGCCATCAGCTCCCAGGGTACAATTGTGGCCTATTCATGGAACTTTGGCGACCCTGCCAGTGGATCTGCAAATACTTCTTCGCTTCAACATCCTATACATGTGTTTGGCACTCCGGGAACCTACCTGGTAACTCATAGTATTGCTACAGCTATGGGATGCCTGAACGATACAGTAATGATGGTCGTTATTCCACCTGCTTTTTACGAAGTACATCTTTGCCCTCCTGCAGCTTCCACCGCAATACCATCTAACAGCAATGGCAGTAATTATCAATGGCAGATTAGCCCAGATAATAGCAGCTACAGCAACCTGGCTGATAATAGTATATTTTCAGGAACACTTACCAACCAGCTCCAACTCGCCAATCTGCCATCAAGCTTTACAGGCACATTTATCCGCTGCATTACAGATGGGAATGCAGGCATTCCCCGTAAAATTATATTTGCCAATAACTTTACCGGAGGTCAAAACAATTTATGGAGTAACCCATCCAATTGGAGTTGCGGCGTATTGCCGGATGAATTTACTGTTGCAGAGATCAGCACTGGAAATATTATAGTAGATGTGAACAGTACGGTGTACTCGCTCACTTTGAATCCTCCAGCAACTATCACTGTCCAATCGGGAGTAAACCTCAATGTAATACATTAGGCTGGTCCATTCAATGCCAGCAATTCTAAAGTTACCATAGGTACTAAGCAGACTAACGCTCATCAGAAAAAATGCTCTACGCTCCTGCCTATGGCAGACAGGTTTGCATTTCCTTTGCTTCTTCACGTGAAGAACACCTACACCCGCTGCGTGAAACAAAATACTCCCTGCCGTTATTGCAAATATGTTTTAAACCAATTGTTTACTTCTGCCATATCCGGAACAGGGTTATGCCCCTCCTGCCGTTTGGCAACAAGTTTTGCCGGTACGTTTTGTTGCTTCAGCTTTTCATACATTTCCACTGCCTGCCTCGCCGGTATCAGCGGGTCGTTATCGGAATAATAAATGAGCGCTGGTGCAGCAGCGGATGTCACGAGTGTGAGCGGTGATGCAGCTGCAAATTTTCCTGAAAGCACAAAATCGCCTGCTTTTGTTTTGGGCAAACTGCCCATATAGGCGCTTATCACAGAAAGCACAAAATTGTTGGCCATGGCAGTATCCTGCTGCCGGTTAAAATTGGCCAGGTTAAAAGGGGCTGCCAATGTTACCACCGCCTGCACTTTTGAACTCACGCTGTCAACAGGCGATTTGTTTTCGCTATACACAGTATCGCTTACCCCGAGCATGGCAGAAAGATTACCGCCCGATGAATGCCCCATGGCACCAATATTATCTGGATCAATCGAGAAATCTTTTGCATGGTATCGTACGAACCGCACTGCCCTGCGGCAATCTTCAATAATTGGCTGGTATTGAAATGCAGGGCTAAACCTGTGGTTGATCACAAAAACAGTATAGCCGTTTTCAACCAACGACGCCACCCACCTGCCGGTATAAACACTATCCAGCATCACATCATCCTTCAAAGTTTCATGGTCGTAATTTTGTGCATACACGTATCCCCAGGCACTGCCCGGTATATATACAATCGCCTTTTTGTTTGGTTTTGCCGGCACATATTGATCCATTAAAAGAGCGGCTCCTGAAACCATGCCATACACAATGTTTTCTTTCTTTTTAAACAAAATCTGCTGGCCGTAGGACCCGCTGCCCAGGGCCATCAACAACCACAAAAGGCATAAACGTTTTACTTGCTGCATTCGTGTTGGTTTAAAATAAATTGAAATTACAAATTACGGGGATTGATTGCTCCCGCCCGCACATAAGCGTTTGTTTTATATCAACAGATTAAATTTAGAAATGCGGCTCCAGCCTACCTCCAAAAAAATACTGTAATGCCTGAACTATTTATGCAACGGTTGTAGTAATGAGTTTGTTTCCCAGGGATGCATTCCGTGCAAACAGGAACCTGGAGTGGAAGTGCAGAGGGTAACATTTTGATGGATCTATGATTTATAAAAAACACAAATCGTATGGTACGCCTCGTTTTTATTTTACTAGTTGCTGCGGCAATAATCAGCTCGTGTAAAAAAGACAAGCCAGCAGCACTTGCCTATTACGAATTTCCTGCAGAAGCCATTGCATACACCCTCATGCCCCTCAACAGGTATTTTATATACCAGGATTC
>CBFGLL010000032.1:0-15092 GCA_965649585.1 uncultured Chitinophagaceae bacterium
CATCTGCTAAATTATTATCTGCCTGCCCGATGCTGTAAAACATTTTTTTCTCCATCAGGTATTTCGCCAGCCACTCCTGTTCTCCCTGGCCGGGAGTGGGCACCAGCAGTGCTTTTTTCCCCAGATTTACAAGGTCCATCACGGTAGAATAGCCACTCCTTGCAATCACCACTGTGGCTTCATTCATTAAGCGGTTCATTAATGTTGTATCGGCATAAGCATACAGCTCCACGTTGTTATTGATCATCAAAGGTTCCTGCTGTCCCGGCAGGCCTCTTACCAGCACAACTTTCTCTTTTATTTCTGCCAGTTGTGCTACCAGTTTTTTTTCCCAGATGCTACGTTGTGGTTCGGGTCCCGATAAGCTGATAAGAATATGTTGCTGTGCGGTTTCCTTTTTTTGCAACCTTGATAAGGGCCCGAGGTAAAAAACGGGTATAGGGGGTAACCGTAATGGATGCGATAATTTTCCTGCAAGCCCACCGTTTTGCTCCAGGTCGGGTACCCAGCACTCCGAAAATTTATTGATATAGAAATAATTTATCCTTTGTGCCAGCCATCGTAAAATCCCGTTGGGTGCGTTGATAAAAAGCTGGTGGGTAATAAACACAGCGGGAACTCCTGTGCCGCACCAACCAAAACGATTATCGGAGATCACGGCGTCGATGCGGTTTTCTGCAACAGCTTTTTTCAGCCAGCGTTTTTCTGTAAGCGTGGCCATTAACAGCCTGGGCGCCTGTAGTAACATCTTAAGTAAGAACCAGTTACTACCCGCAGAATATTGCACTTCTACAAAAGGCGCTTCCAGTATTGTTACATGTGGAAACTCCTTTTTAAGTAATAGTGCAGGCGCACCCCCGGCAGCAATCAGCACTTCTACCTGCTGTGCCTGTAGTAGTTTTATTACAGGAATGATACGTGTGGCGTGGCCAAGCCCCCAGTGTAACGGCGAAATTAAAACCCGTAGCGGCTTTGAGCCAATGTTAATATTTTCGCCATTCATAAAAACAGTGCAATATTTATTGATGAAAATAGTTTAAATTGTAACTCGAAAAATATGAAGAACGTAACAAAAATATCCTTGCTTGTTTTAACTGCTATATGTTTTACATTCGCTTCCTGCTCCTCTTCAAAAAAAGGATCATGTGGATGCCCAAACAAACAAGGCATGGTTGGTTATAAATAAAACTTTGAAAAACTTTTTGAATGAACAACACAAACCGTGACTTACTGGTGTTATTCAAACAAGAACTCAAAAGCCCCCAGGCAATTGAAAGAGAAGTGTCATGGTTGCATGGCCTTTTATATTCTGTAGAAAAAACAGAAAACCTGGTTCCCGCTCATGAGCTGATAGACCTGTGTAAATACAAAGTGATTCGCCAGCCTCAACAAATTATGCGTTACCTGCGCAGCGGAAAGGAAAAACCTTTCATCTTTCTCAACAACAAAAATTAATGAAGTTTTACGGATAGGTCGAACGTTCCGCATGATTTTTACTGTCATGCTGCCTGCCCCGATACAATCATGGGAGGTAAGAAGTATCCTGTCATTTTACCGTGGATGATTTTTTTAATGTCATGCTGAGGCACGAAGCATCTTTTTCATTAGCATCATGAGATCCTTCGTGCCTCAGGATGACAGGCTCCGTAGGAGCATTATCCCCGACCCTGCGGATAACGCTCACAAAGTAGGCCGCACGAGAATCTGTTATTTTCCAAAGAATATGCCTATGAAAGTTTTTCCAGCGCAGCTTTCATTTTATCCAGCAGCGTATTAATATCTTCTTTTTTGCAGCATCCCACGCTAAGCCTGTACCAGCTGCTGCTTTTTTCTGCACCAAAAGCATAAAAGGGCACCAGCGCCAGTTTGGCCTCGTTTAAAATATAGGCTGTAACATCGGCCTGGTTTTCCAGCACCGTGCCATCGGCCGTTTTTTTACCAACAATGGGAATATTTACAGTAAGATAAATGGCAGCCTGCGGTGCTATACACTCTATGCCAAGCCCTGCTTCGTGCAATTTTTGAAAACCGGTATAGATAGCAGTAAGCCTGTAAGAAATTTCACTCCTGAAATCAGCGAGGAAAGCACTCACTGCATCGGTATCATTCAAAAATGTAGCCACTGCTTTTTGTTCTGCCATCGGTGCCCATGCCCCAACATGACTATTGATAGCCCTCATTTTTGAAATAAGTTCTGCCGGCCCCATAGCCCAGCCCACTCGTACACCCGTAGCTGCAAATGCCTTACTGATGCCATCAATAAATACGGTATAACGCTTCATCTCCGGCTTTAGTGAAACAGGATTGTAATGAACCGTATCACCAAAAGTGAGGGTCCAGTATATCTGGTCAAATAGCAGGTACAATTTTTTTTCTCCCTCCCCACGGCTATTGTTTTCTTCAATCACCATGTCGCAAATAGCTTCCAGTTCTTCTTTTTTAAAAGTAGTGCCCGTGGGATTCAAGGGAGAACACAAGGCAATAAGGGATGCCCCTTTTACATGCGGCTTCATTTGTGCTGCCGTAGGCATAAAATTATTTTCACGGGTGGCTTCAATCATCACATGTTCCCCTTCTGTAAAGTGTACATAATGATTATTGTTCCAGCTTGGCACAGGGTAAATCACTTTATCGCCTTTGTCAACCACGGCCCTGTACAAAGTATAAATAAGTGGTCGCCCCCCGGCAGCAATCAGTATCTCTGTAGGGGTGAAATCAATTCCTTCATGAGTTTTAATAAAATTGCTCACGGCAATACGAAGGTCAAGTTCGCCCTCAGCAGCCGGGTAAGTAGTAAAACCTTTTTTATAAGCTTCTATTATTTCTTTTTCCAGCCGGGCCGGGATGGGGAATTGTGAAGAGTCAAAATCGCCGATGGTATAATTGTATATGTGGTCGCCTTTGCTGATCTTGTCTTTAATGATACCGCCAAG
The DNA here is from genome assembly GCA_965649585.1 of uncultured Chitinophagaceae bacterium. Taxonomy (GTDB): domain Bacteria; phylum Bacteroidota; class Bacteroidia; order Chitinophagales; family Chitinophagaceae; genus Ferruginibacter. The sequence continues at coordinate 2,934 of CBFGLL010000032.1, forward strand.
CTTCACGATCTCACTACCGATCATAGTTTCGGCTAGCACGCTCAATTTTGGGTTACTCATCTGGCAAATTTTAAGTGATTAAACAATGTACAAAGGTACTTCTTATGCTTTAGCCGGCAAAGTTTGGGCTATCACTGCCGGTTTCAGCGCTGTTTTCTCAAAAAGTTGAAAGCCTTTTCGCTCCAAAATAAAAAAAGGCCGTATTTTCATCCCCCATAAAAAAAAATTATCTTCGATTACCTGCCAGCACCTTAAAACAAAAAACTGTTTAGAGAAACGATATGTTCAATTTAATACTTTTTGGCCCACCGGGTAGTGGAAAAGGTACGCAAAGCGAAAAGCTCATTTTAAAATATGGCCTTAAGCATTTGAGTACCGGCGATTTACTTAGGAGTGAGATACATCGGAAAACTGCATTGGGACTGGAAGCAAAAAAGTTTATGGATAAAGGCCAGCTGGTGCCCGACGAAGTGGTGATTGGTATGATCAGCTCAGCGCTCGATGAAAACCCCGGCGCAAAAGGATTTTTGTTCGACGGCTTTCCCCGCACATCTGCACAGGCAGAAGCACTGGATAAACTGATGGAACTTAAAGATCATGGCATTGCCGTAATGCTGGCGCTGGATGTAAGTGAAGAAGAACTGGTAAAACGTTTATTAAAAAGAGGAGAAACCAGCGGCCGCAGCGATGATACCAACGAACAGGTAATAAGAGCCCGCATTACAGAATACAGGAATAAAACAGAAGCCGTTGCAGATTATTACCGGCAGTTTGATAAAGTGGTGATGGTAAAAGGAGAAGGTAGTATTGATGAAATATTCGAAAATCTCAGTAAAGAAATTGACATCCGTTTAACCAATTAAAAATGTTCAACTCCGCCCGGCGGAGTTTTTTGTTGTATGGATAACGAAAAATCAGCCTTTTTACAATTTGGCCTGTTTGATACACTGGCTTCGCTTGACGCATCTACCAGACCGCAATGGGGTTTAATGAATGCCCAACAAATGCTGGAGCATGTGGCAGATTTCTTCGATGTAAGTACAGAAAAAATCATTTTCCCCCTCTCTGTTCCCGAAGAGCAGCTTCCAAAGTACAAAGCCTTTTTATACAGCGATAAAGAATTCAGGGAAAATACCAAGGCACCCGCAAAGGTATTGGGAGAATTCCCCGACCCAGAACGTTTTGCAAGTATAGAAGAAGCCAAACAAAACCTGCAGCGTGCTGTAAAAGATTTCGTAACATTTTTTGAAGCCAGCCCCGGCAAACAAACCATGCACCCGGCTTTTGGCTGGCTGACTTATGAGGAATGGGTATTATTACATTTTAAACATGTAAAACACCACCTTAAACAGTTCCAGCTTTTTCCCGCATAGATTATTGCGCTTTGGGCGTGCCCGGGCATTCACCCTTGGTATAACTTTTTACGCCGGCGCAGTTGGCCACGCAGGCATTACCATAAGTTTTTCCATCGCAACCACATACAGGGTCGTATTGCATGGTACACATACAATCCTTTTTTGCTTCACCCTTGCAGGTATCCACTACATTTTTATTGTCGGTAAGGTCGGTGGTACCCGTAGATTGTTTGCTACAGTCGCAGGAAGCAAATAAAAGAATAAGTGCGCCGAATAGTAGTTTCATAATGAAGAATTTTTTGAACTGATATATCATTCACTATCAAATATAAAACCATGTTTTATTAATAGCTGTCATTAGTGGTCCTTTACTTAGTTTTGTTGGCTCAATTGATACTATGTACACACTCCAGAATTATGTTGGCGGCCGTTGGATAGCCGGCGATGGCGAAGGCCAGTTATTATATAATGCTGTAGACGGCAATGTTATTGCCAATACCAGTACCAGGGGAATTGATTTTGAAGCAGCATTACAATATGCCCGTGAAAAAGGAAATACGGCATTACGCAAAATGAGCTTTCAGCAAAGAGGCAGAATGCTGAGAGCCCTCGCCCTTCATTTATTACAACACAAAGAAAAATTTTACCAGGTAAGTTATCAAACCGGCGCCACCAAACTCGATAGCTGGATAGATATTGAAGGGGGCATCGGCAACCTTTTCAGTAATGCATCTTTAAGGCGCAAGCTTCCGGATAGTTTTTTTGCACTCGATGGAGATCCCATCGCACTCAGCAAAGGAAATAGTTTTATGGCCCATCACCTGCTGGTACCAAAGGAGGGTGTTGCTGTGCATATCAATGCTTACAATTTCCCCGTGTGGGGCATGCTTGAAAAAATTGCCGTAAACCTGCTGGCAGGAATGCCTGCACTGGTAAAACCGGCCACCGTTACCTGTTACCTCACAGAAGCCGTGGTGAAAGAGATCATCAACAGTAAAATATTACCCGAGGGTGCTTTACAGCTGGTGTGCGGCAGCGCTGGCGATATGCTCAATTTTGTAGGGCCACAGGATGTGGTAACTTTCACCGGTTCTGCATCTACGGGCATAAAACTAAAATCGCATCCACAGGTATTAGAACAGGCTGTGCCTTTCAACATGGAGGCCGACTCCTTAAACTGTATTGTTTTGGGAACAGACGTAGAACCGGGTATGCCCGAGTGGGACATTTTTATCAAGGAAGTAAAAAAAGAAATGACGGTAAAAGCCGGGCAGAAATGTACCGCTGTTCGCCGCATATTTGTTCCGGAAAATAAAGTAGAAGACGTTTCTAAGGCTCTTACCCGGGAGCTGGCAAAGCTTGCCATCGGCAATCCTGCAAACGAAAGAGTGCGCATGGGTTCGCTGGCCGGGCAGGAACAAAAACAGGATGTAAGAAACCAGGTACAAAAATTACTGGCATCTTCTCAAATTATTTATGGCTCTTTAGATAGCGTGGAACTGATTGACGCCGATCCCCAAAAAGGTGCTTTTCTCAGCCCCATTTTACTCGGCAACAATGATCCTTTTAATGCATTTGCATCTCACAACGTGGAGGCATTCGGACCAGTGAGTACTTTGATGCCCTATAAAAATATGGAGGAAGCGATTGCTTTAAGCAAATTGGGCAATGGCAGCCTTTGCTCCAGCATTGTAACGGCGAGTGGTGCTATTGCAAAACAATTTGTGCTGGGTGCAGCCACGCATCATGGCAGAATATTGGTGCTGAATGAGGAATGTGCAAAGGAGAGTACAGGTCATGGATCGCCGCTACCCATGCTGGTGCATGGTGGCCCGGGCAGGGCCGGTGGCGGGGAAGAGATGGGTGGCTTAAGAGGTATAAAACATTACCTGCAGCGTACGGCCATACAGGGATCACCCAGCATGATCACCGCTATCAGTGAGGTGTACCAGCCGCATGCGAAGGGCAATATCGAAGATAAACATCCGTTTAAAAAATATTTCGAGGAGTTGCAGATCGGCGATCAGCTGATCACAGAAAAAAGACTGATCACGAGCGAAGACATCAACAAATTTGCATTGCTGAGCGGCGACCAGTTTTATGCGCACCTCACCGAAACGGATTTCAGTGGTACCATGTTTGAACAGCAGGTAGCCCATGGTTATTTTATCATGAGTGCTGCGGCGGGATTGTTTGTAGATAGTTTTGAAAAAAACCCGGTGCTGCTTAATTACGGTATCGATGAATTGAGATTCACCAAACCCGTGTACCCGGGCACCAGCATCTATATCCGTTTTACCTGTAAAGAAAAAACGGCACAGGAAATGAAGGAGATAAACCCGGATGTTCCGTTTGTAAAAGGACAGGATATTCCAAAAGGCATCGTAAAATGGTACGTGGAAATTTTAGATGATACAGATGAGCTTACTGGTGTGGCCACCATCCTTACAATGGTACAAATGAAAGAAGCAATAAAATAACAACCGGTTTAAAAAACAACCGTCGGAAATTTATAAATTTATAAACCCTATTACTGCAAAATAATCTTGTATGGAATATGTAAAAAGCGAAACACACAATGGAATCACCAGTATAGAATTTTTTCACCCGCAAAGTAATTCGCTGCCGGGGAAAATTTTAGAAAAGCTGGCATACGAAATCCATTTTGCCGGCACACATGCAGAAACAAAAGTGATTGTATTAAAAAGTGCAGGTGATCGTACTTTTTGTTCCGGTGCATCTTTCGATGAGCTTGTACAGATTCAAAATGAAACGGAAGGGCAAAAGTTTTTCAGCGGTTTTGCCCAGGTAATTAATGCCATGAGGAAATGTCCTAAGTTCATCATTGCCCGCATACAGGGCAAATGCGTGGGTGGTGGTGTAGGCCTGGCTGCTGCTGCTGATTATGCAATTGCCGTGGAAGGTGCGGATATCAAACTCAGTGAACTTGCTGTGGGCATCGGGCCTTTTGTAGTAGGGCCCGCAGTAGAAAGAAAGATCGGTGTGGCAGCATTCAGCGCACTGGCAACAGATGCCAGCATGTGGCGCAATTCTGAATGGGCAAAAAGAAAAGGACTTTTTGCAGAGGTACACGTTAACGCTCAGAATATGGACGAATCTATTGACCGGTTGGCTCAAACACTCGCTCACTCAAATCCGGAAGCAATGGCGGAGATGAAAAAAATGTTCTGGCATGGTACCGAACACTGGGACAACCTGCTGAAGGAAAGGGCTACCGTGAGTGGCCGCCTCATCCTGAGCCAGTTCTCCAAAAATGCAATTGAAAAATTTAAGACGAAAGCATAAAATATTCTACCAAAAAAAAGACCCGGCTACTCGCCGGGCTTTTTTTATATAGCCTTAACCAAAATCCATGAGTTTATGATTGCGGTCGAAAAACCAGTTGTTGAGGGTTTGTTTTACCCTTTCGGTCCAGCTGCCTGCAGCCTGTTCATGACCATCAAAATATTCTGCCTGCATTATTTTCATTTTCACCAGCACCAGGCTTGAAGCCACAGAATTGCTGTAATTGCTTTGTGGCATCAGCGCTTCCTTATCTCCCTCTTCATCAACGATGGAAGCAGGACCATTGATCAACAACCGGCTGTTTGTGCCTCGTTTGTGAAAATCTAGGTAAGCATAAAAGCTACGGTTGATGTGGGCCGCATGCCTGTTACTGCAGGAAGTGAAGAACCATAGCTGTCCGCTATCGTCCACACGAAGTATCTGCACAATATTATTGGGTAGCCATAATTCAGAGTTGATCTCTGATTTAAACAGGCCTACCTTGATCTCTTTAATTTTGTCAGTTATAAAGCTGAAACTTTCACCGTTCTTTTGCATAGTGTTTCGTTTTAAATGATCGGACGAATCCGCAAGCAAAACATGTAACGGTTTTTGAAAGGAAAATTCGGATTTAAATCGGCAACTACTTATATGATATGCCAGGGCAAAATGTGTACCTACTTATTTCTTAGTAAACAAATTCTTATAAATCGCTGCACCGTATGCTTTAATTTTATCGAAATTATTAATAACTGTCCTGCCTGCCTGCTGCCTCATGATACTACCAAAAACACTCCGGGCACCTCGTGCTGCTGTAGCACCTCCCACGAGCTTATTAGTTAGCAATCCTAAACCAATACTACCTGCTGTTTTGAGCACGGGCATCAGCAAATCAGACTTACCAATACTACCCAACGAAGATTTGATAAGGTTGCCTGGTTTTAAGCTTTCCATTTTTGCATGAAACCCGTCTGTCAAGTCCTGCTCCTGCGCTGCTTTTTTTAGCTCCAGCTGGCGAATGGCTTCCTGTAATTCTTCGGCATTCTTAATATTCATAACCCGGTCATTTTTTGAATGATCTTATTGCTCATGGGTTGTTTAATCCACTGTTTGCGAAAAACATGCAGCAGTAATCCAACCAATGCATAAAACACGCCCACTATAAAAAAGCCATAATAAGTTTTTCCCAACACTTCGCCCAGCAGTAAAGCAATACCAATGTTGACCATCAAAAAAAAGATGATCATAAAAAACAGCAGCACTGCTTTACTGACGAGTGAAGGAACAACGTCTGACGTAGTTTGGGTAGCTTTTAGTTTTACAAGATCGATCCTTGTATCAACATAATCTTTTGCTTTTTCAAAAAGCTGATTAAAAGTTGGTGGTTCTTTTTCTTGTTGCTTTTCCATCCTGGCGTTTGTCGTTGAAAATTCATTTTTAAATCTGCGCATCATTGGCAGCCTTTGCCATAATATCGTCGGCTTCTTTTTTAATGTTGTTGAACTTTGCTTTAAATGATTCTGCAAGGTCATCAAATTTAGCTTTTAGTTCATCACCAACTTCGCCTGTTTTTTTGGCAACTTTTTTTCTTGTTTCACATCCTTTGTCCGGAGCAAACAAAATTCCCAATACAGCTCCCGCTGCTGCGCCCAGTATTAAACCGGTCATGAGTTTATCTTTTCCCATAGTTGTATTTTTTTAAATGGTTGATGAATTAACCTTTACTAAAATACTGCCAATTTTTGCCAACTGCAAGGGGAATAATGGCCGGGCAGAAGTTTTTTTTAAAAACAAGTTCCTGCTCAAGTGGCAGGTTTCTTGTAAATTGTTGGAGAAGTTATCACCGAACAACCCGGCATTTTTATGAAGCGACACGCCATAGGATTTTTTAGGTTCAACAAGCAGGTGATCTCTGAGTTCATTGCCGACGACGTACTTAAATATGCCGCCTCCCTGGCCTATTATACCATACTTTCCCTTGCGCCACTACTCATCATCATGCTTACCGTTACCGGTAAACTGTTCGGAGAGGAAGCCGTGAGAGGAGAGCTGTATGGAGAAATTAAAGACCTGGTAGGGCCAGATGCAGCCCTGCAGGTGCAATCTGCCGTGCAGAACATTCACCTCAGCTCCGACAGCTTTTTTGCAAGCACCGTGGGCCTGGTAATATTATTAATCGGCGCCACCGGAATTTTTAACGAAATACAGGATTCCCTGAATAAAATTTGGGGCCTCCGATTATTGAAAACACGAAAAGTGTGGTGGAAATTGCTCATAGATAGGTTAATATCCTTTTCCCTTATCCTCAGTCTTGGGTTTGTGCTCATCGTTTCGCTCATGTTAAACGCCGTGGTGGCTGCCATCAGCACCAGGATAGGTTCCTGGTTTTCGGGAGAGGGCCGCGGCATTGTGATCATCCTTGATAATATACTTTCACTGGTGGTAACTACCATTTTGTTTGGTACCATCTTTAAAGTATTACCCGATGCCCGCATTAAATGGAAAGATGTGTTCATTGGAGCGCTTATCACCGCTGTATTATTCATGGTAGGCAAATATGCTATCGGGTTTTACCTGGGCAAAAGCAACCTCACTAATATTTACGGCGCAGCGGGCTCCGTGGTGGTATTAATGATATGGGTGTATTACAGCGCCACCATCCTGTACCTGGGAGCGGTTTATACAAAAGTGTATGCGGCCGACTTTGGGGGCAAAATATATCCCAACGATTATTCGGTGTGGATCAAGATTGAAGAGATACCTGTTACAAAACCCATCATACACGAAAAACCACCGCCACCGCTTAAGAAACCAAGAGGTCAAACTCCTCCCTGATCTTTTCTTTTCCGTTTATGACGATAGCAAGGCTATGTGTACCGGGATAGTGTTTGCGGGTGGTAAGGTCTTTAAAAGAATGCAGTTTTTTAAATGTATGACGACCGGGCTTATAATTCCTTTCGTTTATCTTGAATATCTTTTTTGAATTTGTTTTACCAGGCTTTTTAAAATAAATAAGGTATTCTATCCTGAGATTGCGGGTAGATGTTTCTTTTAAGTGAAGGTCAAATTCAAAAGACAGGCTTTCTCCTATCAATAATTTTTTCTTATTCAATTTCACTGAAGAAATAGTACAGTTCACATTTCCGCCTGTTCCAAATAATTCCAGCACTTCTTCATGCCCTGTTTTCAAAAGCCCACGGCTGCCGTGTTTCAATATCCAGCCGGTGATACTGTTATGGCCCTTCCATTGTTTAATAACTGATAAAATCAGCGCCGGGTGATCTTTTGAAATATCATTGAGGTTATTGGCAACCGATTTTTGTACAAACAATGATTCGTCTGCCTTCAGGTTTTCCAGGATGGGCAATATGGGTAAAGGATCTTTTTTTAAAGAAGGTATGGCCATAGCCCAGGGAAGTCTTGGCCTGCAACCTTCACTGGAAAAGCGGCGAAGGTTCTGGTGCGGATCTTTGCTCCACTTCAGCATTTGTTCCATCACCCTTTGCTGGTCTTTTAATAAAAAAGGCCTGATAGCAAATTCACAGCTGCTGATCATGCTGATGGCTTCCATGGCTTTAAAACTCCGCTCCATATCATCGAGTCCGTACTGCTCCACAAAATCGGGAATGAACATGTAAGCAAGCCCGCTGTAGGTTACTTTGCTGCCCTGTTTAATGACGGTAACCATTTTTAATACTGCGCTTAGCTTCCTGGAAAAAGAGCCATCCAGTTGGTTGTACAAACAGGTAGAAAGATGGCGCATTCGCTGTTTCAGTTCCATATGTGGCCAATCCTCATTTTGAACCGCTTTGTTGAAGGCCTTTGTTTTCCACCCGTGCACCACCGAGCCTGCAACAGCATTGAACTCTTTAAAAAAGAGATCGTTGTAAATGTATTTTAGAGGGGTTGCCATCCTGCAAGATTATTTATTGAAAATAAAAAACCATCCACAAATCGGGATGGTTTTTTTCTCTACTTAAAAATAGTTTATTGAATTACGACCCGTATTGTTTCTTCAAATGCATGTGCATGCATCCTTATAAACAGTACGCCTTTTTGTGCATTTGCCGGAATAATAAAAGGAACCCTGTTTAAACCTGCCTGCACATTGGTTTTTTGGATTTTTAATATTCTGCCCACTGCATCTACCAACTGCATGTGTATTAGCTGGTCTCTATCAGATGCCATCTCTATGTTTACCTGCTCTGCAGCAGTTAACAGGGTGGGCGCCACTTTGTGCACGAAACTTTTTGCGATGGCAGCAAAGTTCAGCAGCTTAATGGGAGAATAAGCCGATGTACCATCGGTATCCAGCATTTTTAACCTGTAATATACCCGTCCTCCAAATGAGTTGGCATTTACATCGGTATAGCTGTATTGTAAAATAGTGCTGCTATTGCCCGCTGCATCTACCGTTGCTATATTGGTAAAATTGGTACCGTCATAACTCCTTTCCACCACAAAATGATCGCTGTTGAGTTCCTGTGCAGTTTGCCAGCTAAGCTTCACGTCATTGTTTTCCCTGGCTGCATCAAAGGATACCAGCGTTACGGGTACCACAAAATTTCCATAGTCCACCAGGCCCAAAGCCGGGTTATCAAACTGGTGGAAGATTTTGCCTTCTACTTCCGAAGGGATATTAGTGTTCCAGTAGTTACCCTGTGCAAAAATGGGATCGGCAGAGTTGTTATATAGATCAATGCCCGGGGTGCCGGCATTGGTATTATTAATGAAACGGTTTTTACCATTATCACTGGTATCCGCATTAGCCAGGTTACCCAGGTTAGGCATGGAACCAGAAATAGGAACACCACTGCTTAATCTTAAAATAGTGATTCCCCAAAGATTTCCTTCGAAAGTATTCCCGGTTACAATACTATTCTGATGGCTGCTGCTGCTACCGCCCCCAAAAGCAATTCCACTACCACCCAGGTTAGGGTCATTTTCAATGTTATTAAAGCCTATATAGTTATAACTAACCATAGCATTAATATTGCTGCCGCCATTCAGGCTGATTCCATAACGGTTGTTAGCAATATGATTTTGAGTGATCAATGTATGTACGGTACCGGTTGGTAAAAAACCAATGGCGCCAGTCCTGATGCCCCCAGGGTTCACGATCTGGCAGCCGATGATTTTCGTGGTATCTGCGCCTGAAGAACCGAGGTTGATCTGGGGGACATTCTGGTTGCTCGTGTTATTCCCGGAAAAAACAGAATTGTAGATTTTGGGGGCATTCTCAATATTTGATCCACCCTGTATTGCTGCCCTCGAATTATTAAGGAACTGGCAATTGGTAATAATGGGGCTGGAGCGGAAAAGGCTTAATGCGCTATTCGACAACAGTGTCGTGCCGGTGTTGAACCTGAAGACGCATTGATCGAAGGAAGGGCTGCTGTCGGTGAGGCGAAAAGAGCTAGCGTACTCATAAGTAAGTTTACTAAAGCTACTACCCGAACTCAGATCAAGCCAAACACCCCTGTAAGGGAGGGCAATATCTGCCGCGGTAAACAAAACCCCTGTAGGCGGGTTTATGATCAAACTGCCATAGATCCTCAACACTACCTGGGCATTAAATTTCACCGTGGCGTCGGTTTCAATGCGCAACACATCCCCTGCCAGCACGGTTACTGAATCAGTAAAAAGATACTCTGTGCCATTAAAAGTTACAATGCCGGCAGAATTGGCTACGAGGTCACTCAAAGTCCAGTTAACACCGGTGCCGGGCGTTTGATAAACGGCTGCTTTACTGTTGATTGCAATAGAAAAAAGGAGAAGAAAAACGTAAAAAGGTTTTCTCATAGTACTGTGCTTTTGTTAAAAAAATGGAAGAGCCGCAAATATCCAACAAATAATGTGGTTGTAACTCACGTCAGCTTCATTTTTTGGGATGGATGGCGGAAAAAAATATTTGATTTTTCCAAAATCATCGTATCATTGCAATGGAAACGGTTGAATTTATCCTATATCATTAACTTCTATCGGTTACAACGGCTTCCATCAGCAATAAATTTTCAATTCAATTTCAATTTTTAAAGGCTCATCAGCTCCGGATTTTTGAAAGAACGTATTTCTAATACTGTATGTACGATTTAGAACAACTGAACGACCTGCTCGTTCCTGAACTGCATGATATTGCAGACGAACTTAAAATTCCCCATTCAAAAAAAATGAACAAACAGGAACTGGTTTCTACCATCCTGGAAAAACAAACCAATATGGCACCAGAAAAAAACACAGAGGGCGAAAAACCAAAACGCAAAAGGATCACCAAGTCTGCAAAAGAAGAAATTGCACCCACACCAGAAGCTACTGCTTCCAGGGTAAGGAAAGCAGATGCAGAAAAAAAAGCGCAGAAAAAAGCGGTTAAACCAGAACCGGAAGAAATAGAAGACGATGAAGAAGAGCTTCAGCCCATCACCAGTGAACAAAGCACCATACCTACCGCTATAGCACAAATGCTGCAGGCAGAAGATGTACAACAGCCGGAGCTGGATATGGAAGAGTTTGAAGAAAAACCACAGCCTACCCATAACAGGCCGCAAAAGAAAGAACCTGCTTTTAATGTAGAATTCGACGGTGTAGTATTGGGCGAAGGTGTTTTAGAAATGATGCCCGATGGCTACGGCTTCCTGCGCAGCAGCGATTACAATTATCTTTCATCCCCCGATGATATTTATGTTTCTCCCTCACAAATAAAATTATTCGGTCTAAAAACCGGTGACACGGTATATGGTTCTGTACGCCCACCCAAAGAAGGCGAGAAATATTTTGCATTGCTCAAGGTGGAAACCATTAATGGTAAAACACCCGAAGAAGTGAGGGACCGTGTACCATTTGATTATCTTACCCCACTGTTCCCATACGAAAAATTAGATTTAACTACCCGCAGCGATAATTACAGCACAAGGATCATGGATCTGTTTACCCCTATCGGTAAAGGTCAGCGTGGATTGATCGTGGCCCAGCCAAAAACGGGTAAAACTATGCTGCTGAAAGAAGTGGCCAATTCCATCGCAGAAAATCATCCTGAATGTTACTTAATGGTAGTGCTGGTAGATGAACGCCCGGAAGAGGTAACTGATATGGAGCGCAGCGTGAAGGCAGAAGTTATTGCATCCACATTTGACGAGCCGGCAGAAAAACACGTAAAAGTTTCTACCATTGCTTTGCAAAAAGCAAAACGCCTGGTGGAATGTGGACATGATGTTGTGATCCTGTTGGATTCTATTACCCGTTTGGCAAGAGCACACAACACGGTGGCTCCATCGAGCGGTAAAGTATTGAGTGGTGGTGTGGAAGCGAATGCGATGCAAAAACCAAAACAGTTTTTTGGTGCGGCACGTAAAATAGAAAACGGTGGCTCCCTTACCATTCTTGCAACAGCCCTGGTAGATACAGGAAGCAAAATGGATGAAGTGATCTTTGAAGAATTTAAAGGAACAGGTAATATGGAATTGCAGCTTGATCGTAAGCTCAGCAACCGCCGTATTTATCCAGCTATCGATATCGTGGCTTC
>CBFGLL010000033.1:0-14969 GCA_965649585.1 uncultured Chitinophagaceae bacterium
ACACCCATACACGGTACAGGCATCACGCTGGTACCCGATGCATTAAAAAATGTGGGGTTTGATAATGTTACCATTGTAGAGGAGCAGGCCACTCCTGATGGCAATTTTCCAACGGTGGTTTATCCCAACCCCGAAGAAACGGAAGCCATGAGTATGGGCCTTAATAAAGCAAGGGCTTTGGATGCAGATATATTACTGGGCACCGATCCTGATAGTGACAGGGTAGCCATTGGTGTTAAAAATCATAAAGGGGAATGGGTGCTGCTCAATGGTAATCAAACTGCCATGATAGCCTTTAACTATATGATAGAAGCAAGGAAGGCAAAAGGAATTGCGCAGCCAAACGATATGGTGGTTAAAACAATAGTAACTACTAATATGATTGATGCCATTGCCAAAAACAACAATGTAAATTGCTACAATGTGCTCACTGGTTTTAAATGGATTGCTGAACTTATCCGTAATAAAGAAGGAAAGGAAAATTATATCATCGGCGGCGAAGAAAGTTTTGGGCTGATGATCGGGGATAAAGTGAGAGATAAGGATGCAGTGAGTGCCGTGGCGTTATGTTGTGAAATGGCAGCTTACGAAAAAAACAAAGGGCGATCACTTTTTGATAAATTAACTGACCTGTATGTGCAATATGGTTTTTACAAGGAAAGCCTGGTAAACATTACCAAAAAGGGAATGGATGGCGCCAAAGAAATTGCCGACATGATGGAAGGATACAGAAAAAATCCACCGCAAACGCTGGATGGGATGCCGGTAGAGCAGCTGCTGGATTACGAATTACAAGAGGGTAAAAATTTAAAAACAGGGGAAACCTGGAAAATAGAGCTTCCAAAAAGTAATGTGCTGCAGTTTTTGTTGGGTGACGGAACCAGCATCAGTGCAAGACCCAGTGGCACCGAGCCAAAGATCAAGTTTTATTTTAGTGTAAATCAACCCTTAAAGGATCCAAAAGATTTTGAAAAAACGGAAAAGGAACTTGATGCGAAAATCGCAAGAATTACAACCGAAATGAATTTGAATTAATGCCCGTTTTTAAAATATGATGCTGCAATAGCTGTGTACCAGCAAAAAATATTGGTAACTTGCACACGCTACTAAAAGCCTGCTCAGTGGCAGGTTTTTTTTATGAGTTATGAGAAGATACGAAGATACCTACAGGCATAAGGGCTTAAGGAAACAATTGATTGATTCCTTGCGTGAAAAAAAGGACAGTGCCATAACAGATGAGAATGTTCTGACGGCGATGAACAATATTCCAAGGCATTTTTTTATGGATTCTGCACTGGATCATATTGCTTACCAGGACAGGGCGTTTCCTATCAGTGAAGGACAAACGATATCCCAGCCATATACAGTAGCTTACCAAACTCAATTGTTAAAAGTAAAACCAGGGGATAAAATTCTGGAAATAGGAACCGGCAGCATATACCAGGCAACTGTTCTGGCAGAGATGGGCGCCAAGGTTTTTACCATTGAGAGGCAGAAGGGGCTATTTGATAAAACAAAAGATTTTGTGTTCAAGGCAAAGTACCCGGCATTAAAATTCTTTTACGGTGACGGGTTTGAGGGATTGCCCACTTACGCACCATTTGATAAGGTGATTATTACAGCCGGCGCACCTTTTATTCCGCCGAAATTGATTGAACAAATGAAACCCGGTGGTATAATGGTGATACCCGTTGATGAAGGCGAACACCAGAGAATGTTGCGCATCACCAAAAATGCAGACGGAACTTTTTCAGAAGAAGCATTTCAAAACTTTAGTTTTGTTCCGATGCTTAGCGGTAAAAACAGGTAGTGCTCAATTCGTGAAACTCGATTGGCCGGGGCTGTTAACCGAGGTTTCATTCACTTTAATATTCATCCTCATTGAATCACGGGCCGCAATTTTTTTGCGGCTTTTGAATATATCGCCAATCTGATCAAACTCTTTGCGGTAGGCCAGCTGCACACCAGAACGGTTACGCTGTATGCTTGTAAAATCAATACTCCTGCGGCTGAAACCTACTACTCTTAAGGACCCGTCTTTGTTCAATAGCCACTCAATGGAATAATCAGGGGAGAACAGGCTTCTTTGATTTGGATTAATTATGTAAGGATTATTGTACTCCAGGTTGCCCGAGATCCTGGCAACAATCCTGTCGCTCATTTGTATTTTTAAACCCGCCCGAATGTTTGCCTGCAACTGATTAGCCCTGTTCTGCAAATCCAAGGTAGGGTTGATGTCGATATAAGTAGAAATAACGCCCTTGGTGGCTCTTTCAAGTTCTTTGTTGAATACGTTGGTAAGCCAGGTGCTCACAATTCCTCCTACAGTGCTAACGCCGATATTTAAAGTGCCCTGGCCAGATAAAAATGCTTCATTATCACTTACAAAACTGTTAAGCAATAAAAGGCTGGCAACCTGCTTGAACATGGCGTTTTCATCGTTCTTAAAGTCTTCCAGTTTTTTCACGGCAAAATAATCCCTGCTCGCCTCGCTGCCTTCCATGAATTTAAATTCAAACTTAATTTCGGGTTTGGTAAGGTTACCGGTAAGGTAGGCGAGCACATCAATATCTTCTTTTCTGCGAACACCACTGGTGGCCGTGATGCTGCTGATATCTACATTCTCCGCACGGTATTGTGCCTTAATGTCAATAAGGGCCAGGTAAGGATCGCCATTCCAGGTAATGGAACCACCGGGCAGCAGGGTAAAGAATCGTTTGAGGTAGGTTTGAAAGTTAAATGTGTATTGACCACCGGTAAGTTCGTACCTACCCCTGATGCTGAGTGGCTGCGTGGTTCCTACAGAAATATTTAAATTTCCATTGCCCTGTGCTTTTATTACGTCACCTGTTTCTTCATCTAGTATCACATCTACCTTGCAGGCAGGATTAGCCCTCAGGTTCAGGTTCACAAAGATGTTTGCATTTTTATTGGCGCCACGTTCACTGTCCATTTCGCTACCAAACTGTATAAATTCTATGTAATCAACTTTGGTTCCTTCCCTGGCTTCTGCGCCGGTAGGGAGGTATATCTGGCTACTATCAACAGAACTTGGCTCGCCGGTGATGTTCATTTCGAGGTTAGTGGTGCGCCCGTTCATCGTCATTAATGCACGCCCTATCACATTGCCATAAAACTGCAAATTGTCGGTTTTTTTTGTGTTCAGTAAAAGGAGCTTGGCCGTTTCAAAGCGCATGTTCCGGAAATAAAAGTCGTTGAAAAACTCATGTTCAATTCTGCCACTCGCTGTACCTATATTTCCCAGCGTATCTTTTAAACGAAGAATACCAAGGTCGATATCAGTTGGATTAAACTTAATGGTTTCATTTTCTAACAGATATTTCACTTTAGTGTAAGCCACTGTTACGCTACCGCTATCTACTGTTACTTCTCCCAAAAGGTAAGGTCGTAAACCATTATGTTTTATTACAGCATCAGCTTTTGCAAAACCATCGAGTTCACTGAAAACGGTGCTCAGGTAAGGATTTAAAGCGCTCAGGGGCACACGGTCTCCTTTTAAATTAATGGCCATTTTATTGCCGGTAGAATCCTTGCTGTTAAAGAAGCCATCTATTTTTACCTTGAAGTCTTCGTTATCAGAATTTACATCAAACCTGGCAATACCTGTTTTGCTGTCGAACGTAACCTTGTTGAAGTTTACCACACCCAGGTAAGTACCATCCATTGTAAGGCTATCCGTTTTTCCCCTGAAGTCGATAAATGGTTTTCCGAAAGGGTCCTTCACAATTGCCTTACCCGTTACGGTTCCTGCCAGTGCGGGCTTGCTGAGAAACAGCGGTAAAATATCTTCTATTATTACCGACTGTAAACCGGCCGTGAGGTTTACATTGTTGGTTTCTTCTTCCAGTTCACTGGAGATCACAATCTGTTGTTCGCCGTTTACAAATTTTATTTCGCTCGCATTGATGGGGTAATTTTTTCTAACAGTGAGTTCACCGTCTTTTTCCAACTCCCATTTTTTGTTGTTAAGTACAAATGTAGAGGGGAAGAAATGCACGCTTACACCATCAGAAAAAGTTTGTACGCTGGCATTTAATTCAGCAGCATTTAAGGTTTTACTTGCCCTTGTTACCAGTTTTACCAGGGAAATATCATTGTGTGCTTTAATGTTGAGGTAGGTTTCGGGAAATTGCAGGCTGTCATTAATTCTGATATTGTCTGCATACACATCGGTATAAAGTGTATCACCGGTTCCCCGGCCATTTAATTTAATACCAGAAAAAGTTTTACCGGCATAAGTAAACTCCGGAACATTTGCGGTAATGTTGAGTTCACTGGTTTCAAGTTTTACGCTGCCGGAAATATCCGCATTGTTGAAACCGCTCATGTTTTTTACAAACAAGCCCAGGTACTCATCAATGTTTTGTGTTTTAATATCAAACTTGAAATCCTGGTTGGCAATTCTTTTGTTAGGTGCTTTGATATACGCCGGATAGTACTTTGATAAGAAGCTGGTAAATGCATCCGGCAATTCCAATATCCTGAAGCGGCCGGTTACCATAGCCTGCAATTCATTTGTTTCAAGGCTCAAATGTTTGGTGCTATCTTCTATATAAGATCTCAGGCGCAGGAAATCGAAGGATAAATTTTTATCATTGTGTATCAACCGGGCATTGTACACCTCTGCTTCACCCAGGAAATCATCGATTGTATTACCTGTAAAATTCAGCTTGAAGTTTCCACCCTGGAGCACCAGGTTTTCTTTACTGATGTTGAGTTTGCGAAGATCAATGCGTTCGATATCTGCATCGGCATTAAAAGCAAGGGTTTTGTTGGCAAAACTAAAGCGGCCGTCGAGACGCCTTATCTGCAGGTTGGGGTCATTAATACTTAAGTTCCCATCGAAGATCTTATTTTTAAGTGTACCATCCACCACTGCATTTCGATAATTGTACCCCGAATAATATAGCTGACTGATGGTTCCTTTAAAATTTGCATCCAGCTCGTTTACGCTGAAGCCCTTTCCTTTAATGGTTCCGTTGAGCGCCACATTTCCAAATTTAGGATCGTTGATAAACCTGCCTAATTGAAAACCTGCCGTAGAAATTTTTCCGGAATAAGAAGGAGTGCCTTTTGACGGCAACTTCATATTCATGTCGGCACGCAGGTTACCGAGATTAGTGTTGAGGTCGCCATAAGCCACAAAGTCGTTGATGAAGCCGGTATAAGTGCCGCGGTAGCTGATGGTACCCAACTGCCTCAGGTTAGGAGTGGTTACCCTTTTTAAAGCAGGAGCAATACTGCTTAATTCATTGTAATTGGTTTGAAACATGCGAGAACGCAGATCAATAAACGTAGTATTGATGTTCGGTAAACCGCTCATGCGTAAATCGCCATCGAGGTAGCTGCTCCCTGTTCTTATTTTTAAATTGTTGGCCGTAAAGTTTTCAACGGTTCCTTTAGCATTACCGTCAATATGAAAAACCCGTTTCATGCTGCGCAGGTTGGGCGCAAAAATGGCGAGATCGTCGGTGCTGAGGGTACTCTCCCTAAACCTTGCCTCGAGCGTTACGTCGCTTAAAAAATTATTCATATCCCTGAACGCCTTGTAGCTCATAGAGTAGTAGGGGCCCAGTTTACTCTTATCTGTTTGAAGGGTAAGGTTATTGAACTCCATGAGTTCAGGTGTGAACTTTAGGTCACTTTCAAGTTTAGTAAGGTTCAGTCCGCTCCTTTCTTTAGCAGATAGCTTGATGTTGGTTCTTAAAGTGTCGTTTAAAAAAAGCAGGTTGTTGAAATTTCCGTTGATCTTATTGAAGATGATATGTTGTCCGTCAAACCTGTCGGCAAACATGGTCCTGTCGCCAGCCTTATCATTTCTAAATTCACCGTCAAAAATCTGCAGTTTGCCAAGGCGCACTACCCAGCCCGACTTGTTCCATTTAAATGCAGATACCACCGGTATCTGGTTTAAAATAGTTACCAGGTTGGTATCAATGGGTTTATTCCCTTTGTAATCCGACTGCCAGAATTTGGGTTGTTCCAGGTAGATATCCTTAACTGCAATGCTTTTGCCCGGCATGTTCACACTATCCATCACCAGGTCCATCTTTTTAAGGGATGCTATCAAGTTCTGGCCTACCCAGCCGTCTATTTTATTAAACTGGATATTGGAAAAATGCAATTCTTTCAGATCTATCTCCGGCCCCTTTGTTTTTTTTGTACTGTCTTTTGGCCCTCCTGCAAAATAATCGAGCACAAATTGGTAGTTCCAGGTAGAGTCCACCCGGTTCATATTTACGATGGCGTCGTTGAGCTGCACATTTTTTAAAACGATCTTGTCCTTGAAGAAGAACCAGTCAGTGAGGTTCACCTTCGCTTCGCCGGCGTATAATATGGTGTCTTTTTTCCTGTCCTCTATCATCAGCCCGTTTAACAGCAGGCGATCCATAAAATGAATTCTTACCTTTTTTACAGAAACTTTTGTCTGCAGTTTTGTAGACAGAACAGCGGTGACCCTTGTGATCAACGCATTCTGAACGAAGCCAAGATTCAATAACCCGTAGATAAAAACGATCATCAATAAAAACGACAGGAAAAACCAGATCTTATATTTTCTTCTTTTAAAAACGTAGATGAATGCTGCTGCCCAGGCCAGCAATAACAATATGGATACGATGATATGTTGAGAGGGCCAGACAAATAAAAATATAAGGGCTAAAAGTCCCCAAAACAACAAGGCGATACCGGCCCACTTAAGTATGGTCAGAAATTTTTGCAGACAAAGAGATTAATGGTAATTGTTGTAAAAATAATTCATCGCAAATGTTTCAGCAAAAGCCGTGCTTAAATTTACCAAAATGTTTAGGTGCAACTAGTTAGCGCAACCAATACCCAATTCCCACTGTTATAGCCCGATTTTTTATATTAGTGCGATCCACTTCTTCTTCATTGTTAATGCTGCTAACACCAAGGTGGTAGCCAGCTTCAAGAAACCAATTATTAAAATGGAAGGCCAATCCGCTCTGTATGCCGATATTAGCCAGGCTGAAATGATTGGTAAGGCTAAACTTCATGGGGGCAGATGTTTTTTGTCCTGCTGATTCCACAGTTTGCGTACCCGCCAGGGCGAAACCCACCATGGGGCCCGCAAATACATTTAATAAACTGTTGGTTCCCGTATTAAAGTGATAGTTCAGCATGGGAGCAATGTCCACATAATGTATACGGGTACTCACCGTGCTGTCGGGCAAAACATTGTACACGTAACCCCTCATGTTATATCCTACAAGTCCTGTAAAATGGAGGGGGGCTTCAAACTCGGTTTCAACCCTAAGGTTTGCATAGCCGCCAGGCACGTCGCCTGTTGACTGTAAAACATCGTTTTTATGGATCCTGGCAGTATTGTGGTTGTAGCCGGCGCTTACCGCAAATTTCACCTGGGCTTGTGCGGATAAAATACTCAGTAGCATTATCCATAGGGCAATAACAAATTTCATCAAAAGAATTTGTGCAAAAGTAACGTATTTGGAGTTTTAATAACCTATTGCAGCATCATCTCCTCTTTTATCTGCTATTGCGGTGATTTTACGGGATGAATCCTTGCTGATCGTTATCAGTTCTACCCGGCCAATGGAGCCTCTTTGTTTTACAGTATAGCCCATCGCCTGCAAGGCTGCTGCGGTTTGAGCGTCAAATGTTTTTTCTGTTTCAATGATATCGGGAAGCCATTGGTGATGAAACTTTGGTTTGTTTACAGCGTCTTCGGGAGACATGTTAAACTCCAGCAGGTTTACCAGTGTTTGAAAAACACTCGTAGGTATGGTTGTTCCGCCTGGGGTGCCCACTACAATTATCGGCTGGTTTTGCTGAAGTACAATGGTGGGGGTCATACTGCTGAGCATTCTTTTACCAGGAGCAATTGCATTGGCCGCCTTGCCTACCGCCCCGTACATATTTGGCACGCCAGGCTTCACGCTGAAATCATCCATTTCATTGTTTAGCAAAAAGCCTGCGCCGCTTACCACGGTGTAGCTTCCATAATTCCCGTTCAGGGTAGTGGTTACAGCCACTGCATTTCCTTCTTTATCTATCACACTCAGGTGGGTGGTTTCCTCGCTCTCGGCGATAATACCTTCTTTTATCACCGAGCTGTTTCCTGCAACACCGGGAACAAAATCTTTCATTCTTTCATCAAGATAAGCCTGGCTCCTGAGTTCGTTTACCGGCACACGCACAAAATCAACATCGCCCATATAGGTTCCCCTGTCTGCAAATGCCCTTCGTTCTACCTCGGTCATCAGTTGCACACTTGCCGCAGTTTGAAAACCCATTGCTGCGATATTTCTTTTTTCAATCATCTTCATCATTTGCTCTACCAGCAAGCCGCCGCTGCTCGGCATAGGCATTCCCATAATTTGGTAGCCTTTGTAGTTAAATTTTAGTGGCGTTCTGCTCACTGCTTTGTACGACTTGAGGTCATCGATACTGATGATACCATTGCTTTTTTTCATTTGATCTACGATCAGCTTTGCAGTGCTGCCTTTGTAGAAACCTTTGGCACCCTTGCTCCTGATGCGTTTTAAGGTGGCGGCTAATTCCGGTTGAATCAACAAGTCGCCTTCTTTCCATTTATCTTCTTTTACAAAAGCTACCGGCTGCGTGTTATTGGCTAAAAATAATTTGCGGCTGCTGTTGAAACTATTTGCCTGCGAAGCGGTAATGGCAAATCCTTTTTCTGCAAGTTGTATGGCCGGGGCGATTAATTTTTTTAATGGGAGTTTCGCATATTTCATGCTGGCAAAAATTCCTGCCACTGTACCCGGCACCCCGCTGGCCAATGCTCCCTGTTTGGAAAGGGTATCAATTGGATTACCTTTTTCGTCGAGATACATATCCCTGTGAGCCTTGCCCGGCGCCTTCTCCCGGTAATCGATGGCGAGTTGGGTACCATCTTTTAAATGAGCCACCAAAAAACCTCCCCCGCCCAGGTTGCCTGCACCAGGGTACACTACAGCGAGCGCAAACTGTGTTGCAATGGCGGCATCTATCGCATTACCACCCTGTTTCAGCATTTGTAAGCCTGCATCACTTGCCAGCGGATGAGCCGACACCACTGCCCCATTGTATCCCTCAAACTTTTTTGGGATGGCATAACCGGGAGGTTGCTGACCAAAACAAACGCAACAGAAAAATAAATGGATAAGCAGTAAAGCAAGTCTCATGAGATAAGTTTAAATGCCTCCAAAGCTAAAATTTCTTTCTATAAAGCCGGGGTTTTAATAATTTCACTACTCAATCATTTTTATGCAGAAAATTTTAGTGAGCCTGTTTTGTTTATTTAGTGTTGCAGCAACAGCACAATTGAAAAGCCCCGAACAGTTTTTAGGATACAAGTTGGGGGAGCGGTTTACCCCTCATTATAAAATTGTTCAATATTTTGAACATGCGGCGGCTACCAATGGCAGCCAGGTGAAACTGGAAACCTACGGCACCACCTATGAAGGAAGGCCACTGCTGCTGGCAAGCATTTCATCAGCGGAAAACATCTCGAAACTGGATGGTATCCGCAACAATAGTTTACGTCTTGCAGGAAAACAGGCAGGAGCCGGTGCAGTGGATGGGCCGGTAATAGTTTGGCTGAGTTATAATGTACACGGTAATGAGGCAAGTTCTTCTGAAGTAGCTATGCGAACGCTGTATGAACTATTAGCTAACAATAATCCACAAACGAAAACATGGCTGCAGAATGTGGTGGTGCTGCTCGACCCCTGCCTCAACCCCGATGGACGGGATCGTTATGTAAACTGGTACAACCAAACGGTGGGAAAAAATTACAATGCAGACGTTTCCGCACGGGAACATTATGAGCCATGGCCCGGGGGAAGAACCAACCACTATTATTTTGATCTCAACAGGGATTGGGCATGGCAAACCCAGGTAGAATCGCAGGCAAGGCTAAAAAAATACCACGAATGGATGCCCCAGGTTCATGTGGATTTTCATGAGCAGGGATACAGGAGCCCCTATTATTTTGCTCCCGCAGCCGAACCCATGCACGAGGTAATTACCCCGTGGCAAAAAGATATACAGGTGACTATGGGTAGAAACCATGCTAAATATTTTGATGCAAAGGGATGGCTCTATTTCACCAAAGAATATTTTGATCTCTTTTATCCGTCTTATGGCGATAGTTATCCCTTATTTAATGGGGCTATTGGTATGACTTACGAACAGGCAGGGCACGGCATGGCAGGCCTGGCCATAGATGCAGGGGACAAAGACACGCTGAAGTTAACTGATCGTATTGAGCACCATTTTACCACCAGCATGAGCACACTGGAGGTAGCCAGTGCCAATGCAGCCAAATTAATGGCAGGGTATAAGAAATATTTCGATGATAACAATGCCGGCAAAGTAGATCAATACAAAACCTATGTGCTTTCAGGAGCACAGTTATCAAAGTTACAAGGGGTAAAGGATCTGCTTGACAAAAATGCCATTGAATATAGTTACGCCGCCTCCTCTTCAAAACAAAAAGGGTTTAATTATTTCACCGGTAAAGAAGAAACTTTTGCCGTAAATACTAATGACATGCTTATCAGTACAGCACAGGCACAGGCCTCCCTCATAAAAGTGCTGTTTGAACCGGTTTCTGTTTTGAGCGATTCAGCAACTTATGATATTACTGCATGGGCTATTCCGTATGCGCACGGCATACAGGCCTGGGCCAGCAAAGAAAAGATGAATGGTAAATCGTCGGGTAACCAGTTTTCAACATCGGCTTTGCCCACTAATAGTTACGGATACCTTGTAAACTACGATGCTTTTAATGATGGGAAATTGTTAGCTGCTTTGTTGAAAAACGACCTTAGGGTGCGATTTGCCGAAAAAGATTTTGTGTACAATAGTATAAAATACAACAGGGGCAGCCTGGTGATATTGCGAAATGGAAATGAAAATAAGATTGAAACGATGTTGCAGCTGGCAAACAAATTACAAAACAAGGTTACACCCATCAGCTCAGGATTTATGGATAGTGGTTTTGACTTCGGTTCTGATAAACTGCGCAGCATCCGCAGGCCGAATGTGGCCATGCTGATAGGAGAGGAAGCATCGGACAACTCAGCCGGGGCAGTGTGGCATTTCTTTGAACAGCAACTGGATTATCCTATAACGCTCATCAATCCATCGGCCATGCGCAATGTTGATTGGAAAAAAATTGATGTGTTGATTGCGCCCAACGGCGATTATAAAATGTTGACTGATAAGGAAGCTTCAGCAGAGTTGAAAACATGGATCAGGCAGGGTGGTAACCTGGTGGCGATGGAATCTGCGGCTGCTTCATTAGGGGAGATTGACGCCGCATTCAAAGTGAAAAAACCGGGAACAGAAAAAGACGAGGCGGAGAAAAAAGATCCGTATTCCGATCTAAAAACTTATGGCAACAGGGACAGGGACTGGCTTGTAAACAATGTGCCCGGCGCTATTTATAAAATTTCATTAGACAATACACACCCGCTTGCTTTTGGTTACCCCGATTTTTATTATAGCTTAAAATTGGGCAGCACCATTTTTGATTTTGGGAAGAACAGTTGGAACGTGGGTGTCATTAAAAAAGAAAAACAAACAGCAGGTTTTGTAGGAAGTAAATTGCGTGAACGCATCGTGGATGGAACCGTACTGGGCGTATCATCCATCGGGCGGGGCAATATTATTTATTTTGCGGATGATCCTATTTTTAGAAGTTTTTGGGAAAATGGAAAACTGATGCTCACCAACGCCGTGTTTTTGGTGGGTCAATAAATGGCATGTGTAATGCCACTGGTTATGTTGTTATTATAACATAATTCCGGGTATCAGCTTATTGTGGCCTGAACCTTGTGATTATCCTGCTAAACTTTAGTTATGGATAACAGACAAAAACTGGAGTTGATGTATAAACTCCTTAGAGAATTAGATGATTTGAAAAATAGCCAAACATCAGTGCTTAAAAAGCTGGCACAAATTGAGGCCGATAATATTAATCTCGGCGAAAGTTTATTAGACGAATCACTGCCTGGCATACACGAAGAAGTGGATGCAAGTGTAGAAAAGGTAACGGCTCTGTTGGATCAATTCACTGAAGTGAAAAACGATTTTGAAGCAAAAAATCCGTTGCCGGCAACAGAAACTGTTTAAGGCCTTATTATTTAAACCAGGGAGGCTGTCGCAAAAAATTTGTTGGGCTTTGCATGTGCAGGTCGAACAACATTTTTGCAACAGCCTCTTTTTATTTTCCGTTCATGTATAATTAAGGGTTATTAAAAAGGCTAAACACTTAGATTCGCAGTCAGAAAATTTACCGGATGAAAAAACTTGTATTTCCTGTTTTACTGCTTTTATCGGGGTATTGCTGCGTGGCACAAACTCCAAAGTCATGGTCTTCTGCCGACATATTACAACAAATTAAGAAACTAGAGGTGTTTGGTTCAGTGCTGTACATCGCAGCTCACCCGGATGATGAAAATACAAGGTTGCTGGCTTATCTCGCCAACGAAAAAAAAGTAAGGACCGGCTACTTAAGCCTTACCCGTGGAGATGGCGGGCAAAACCTTATTGGAGATGAACAAGGCATTGAACTGGGAATGATAAGAACCCAGGAATTGCTGGCGGCAAGAAGAATTGATGGAGCTGAACAATTTTTTACAAGAGCCTACGACTTTGGATATAGCAAAAGCCCGGAAGAAGCATTAAGTATATGGGGGCATGATAAAATTTTAAGCGATGTAGTGTGGGTGATCCGAAATTTTAAACCCGATGTGATCATTACCCGTTTTCCCACCACGGGCGAGGGCGGTCACGGGCATCACACTGCTTCTGCAATACTGGCTGCTGAAGCTTTTGATGCAGCTGCAGATCCAACAAAGTTTTCCGATCAATTGAAAAATGGTGTTACAACCTGGCAGGCAAAAAGACTGCTCTGGAATACTTTCAATTTTGGTGGCAATAACACCACCAGGGAAGATCAGTTGAAAATAGATGTGGGAATGTATAATCCCATCCTCGGAAAAAGTTATGGAGAAATAGCCGCTGAAAGCCGTAGCCAGCATAAGAGCCAGGGTTTCGGTGTGCCTGCACAAAGGGGAGAAGCGTTTGAATATTTTGCAACGATAAAGGGCGAAAAACCGGTAGCTGATTTGTTTGATGGTGTGGATCTGTCTTCTAACAGGGTGGCACAACCTGGGTTGAGTAAAATCGCTAAAGACCTTGTTGCTAGATATAAACTTAGTGATCCATCAGCCAGTACGGTTTCTTTGATCAGTTACCTCAAGCAGGTTAAAAATATCCGGGACGATTATTGGAGAACACAAAAACTGAAAGAAATAAATAACCTGGTACAAGCCAGCAGTGGTATATTTATGGAAGCCACATCCACCAGTGCTAATGCAGTGCAAGGCGATAGCTTAAAGGTTAATTTCAATATAAACAATCGAAGTGGGGTGCCCTTAAAGAACGGGCAGGTAACATTTAATAAACAGGTTATTTCCTTGCCTGATAATGGAAAAAATAAAAACAACATTTCATCTAATTCTTTTTACATACCGGCAGATAAGCCGCTTTCTCAGCCTTATTGGTTAAAAGAGGGCATGCCCAACGGAAGTTTTATAGTTTCCGATATGTCATTGATCGGCAAACCCTGGAACGACGAGTTGATGGCAACATTTAGTTTTGAGATAGAAGGAGAAAAATTGCTGTTTGAAAGACCGGTGAGGTATAAATATACCGACCCGGTAAAAGGAGAGATTTATCAACCCGTTACTGTTGTGCCAAAACTTACAGTGCAGGTGCAACCTGAAGTGCTCGTAAATCCTTACAACAACTCAAAATCTTCCTCTATCAGTGCCAGGCTTTTTACCGATGGCAATTCGCTCGACAACAAGCTGGTATTGTATCCTGAGTTATCCGCTCTAAAGGCAGGTGGAAAGTTTGAATACAAGCGGAACTTCCGTTCAACTTCCCGTGAAATAGGTGAAACAGGTTCTACAGAAATAATAGAGAAGGATGCAAATGGAAAACCTTTCCAGGACATGAGGGAGATTGTTTATGACCATATTCCCACGGTGCGGTATTTCAAGCCGGCAAAACAACAGGTGCTGGTTGCGGATATTAAAACGGCTGGTAAAAATATCGGTTATATCACTGGCGCCGGCGACAAAGTGCCGCAGGCTTTGATCCAAATGGGATACAACCTAACCTTACTGGGCGAGCAGGATATCACGGCTGATAATTTAAAGCAGTTTGATGCAGTGATCACCGGTGTTCGTGCCTACAACACCAATCTTTGGTTAAGCAACGCCTCTACTGTTTTAAATAACTATGTAAAAGAAGGAGGCGTGTTTGTTGTTCAATACAACACCAATAACAATGCAGGTCCGCTGAGACAAAAGGTAGGCCCTTTTCCATTTACCATCGGCCGTTCAAGAATTACAGATGAAAATGCAGCGGTTAATTTTTTAATTCCTAACCACCCGGTACTCAATTATCCAAATAAAATAACGCAAAAAGATTTTGAAGGATGGGTGCAGGAGCGCAGCGTGTACCATGCAGAGAATGCGGATAGTAATTATCAAGAAATTCTAAGTATGAAAGATCCCGGGGAAAAGGAACATGATGGAAGTTTAATAGTAGCTGATTATGGGAAAGGAAGATTCATTTACACAGGTCTTGTATTTTTCAGGGAATTGCCGGCAGGTGTTGCAGGTGCTTACCGCTTAATAGCAAATTTACTGGCAGCGCCAGCAACAGCAAACCCGCCTAAAAGCCGCTAGCATTATTTTTATCCTTTAACTTGTATTTCCTTTGAGTTATATCGATTGGACCATACTGATTGTAGTTTTGCTGGGCATCATCCTATATGGAATTTACAAAAGCCGCAGCACCAAAAATCTCGAGGGATATTTTCTCAGCAACCGGAGCATGCCCTGGTTCCTGGTTTTGTTGAGCATTATGGGAACGCAGGCCAGCGC
>CBFGLL010000034.1:0-14903 GCA_965649585.1 uncultured Chitinophagaceae bacterium
AATACCTGTACAATACCGACCAGTTATTAGACCAGATATGTATGACGCTTGGTGGGCGTGCAAGTGAAGAAATTTTCTTCGGAAAAATAAGTACTGGTGCCAGCAACGATTTGCAGCAGATCACCAAGATAGCTTATAGCATGGTAACCACTTATGGTATGAACTCCAAAATTGGTAATATCAGTTTCTATGACCCGCAGCAGGAAAATTATTTTACCAAACCATACAGTGAAGAAACCGGTAAGATGATTGATCATGAAGTGAGACTACTAATTGAAGGCGCTTATGAAAAAACCATTGCGCTTTTAACAGAGAAAAAATGGGCTGTAGAAAAACTGGCGAAAGAACTATTGGTGAAAGAAGTGTTGTTCAAGAGCGATGTGGAAGCGCTGATTGGTAAAAGGCCTTTTGAAGAAAAAAAGATCCTTGACGTGGAACCTGAAAATGTAGTAGCACCGGAGCAACCACAATTGCCCAATGATCTGCCGGATACCATGAAAAATCCACCGGCCATTTAATTAGTTTAGTAATTTAAATAAATGCAGTCGTTAGCTAAAGACAAGATTTTATCAAAAATAAAAGAGGCACTGAAGAACCCGGTGCCTCTGCCTTTTGCTGCCAGCGAAGGAGAAGATAGCGTTTTTAAGAATCCAGGTATTGACGATGCTGTTTTGTTTGCCGAAGAATTTATCAAACTACAGGGAAGGTTTTCTTATTGTATAGATGAAACAGAATTGCTGAAGCAACTAGATGCCTTGATAAAGGAGCGGGGTTGGCAAAAAATTTATTGTAAAGAACCTGCCTTGCTGGCCATGTTGGCAAAAATCAACCTGGAGCATTACGATAACCTTGCCGATTGCGACCTTTCTATCACTGGCTGCGAGTACCTGGTGGCTCGCACGGGCAGCATGGTATTAAGCAGTGCACAGGTAAGCGGCCGCACTACAAGTGTGTATGCGCCGGTTCATATTTGTATAGCCTATAACAGCCAGTTGTTGTACGATATAAAAGATGCGCTGGAGTTTATGAAGGAGAAATACAAAAATAATTTTCCATCGTTTATCAGCTTTGCAACGGGCCCCAGCCGCACGGCAGATATAGAAAAAACATTGGTTACCGGTGTACATGGCCCTAAAGAAGTATTTTGTTTTTTGATGGAAGAAGATATTACCCTATAATAATTTGTTATGAACAGTCCAACTTATCAATTATTTGTTTACGGCTCCCTTCGCAGTGGTTTTAGAAACCCTGCCTATAGCTACCTTACCCGCTACTTTCATTTGATAGGTGAAGCTGTTGTAAGGGGAAAGTTTTTTGACGCTGGCCCAAACCCGGTAGCCGTTCCTACCGGCGATGAAGAAAGTTTTATCACCGGTGAATTATACGTGGTAAACAACCCCGAAGAATTTGGTTGGGCCATCGAACAACTCGATGACTACGAAGGCATCAATGTAGAAGCGGGAGAACGACCTTTATACCGTAGAGAAATTACCGAGGCTTTTATTGACGGCAAAGGATCTTTATCATGGATATATTGGTTCAATGGCGATGTAACAGGAATGAAAGAGATCACCATGGGTGATGTGTTGAGTTACCTGCAGCAAAAAAATAAACCCTGACAGGTATGTGGGTCCCCGGCAAAAAAATATTCTTTCTATCAGATTTTCATCTTGGCGCACCCAACGCAGCTGCCAGCCTGGAGCGTGAAAAGCGGGTATGCCGTTTTTTAGACAGCATTAAACAAGAGGCTGCTGAAATTTTTATCGTAGGCGATCTTTTTGACTTCTGGTTTGAATACAGGCAAGTAGTTCCAAAAGGTTACGTAAGAATCCTGGGTAAACTGGCAGAACTCACAGACAGCGGCATCAAGGTTCATTTTTTTGTGGGCAACCATGATATGTGGATGCACAATTATTTTCAACAGGAACTCAACATACCGGTTTATTTTGAACCAAGGGAATTTGAATTTAATGGCAAAAAATTCCTGCTGGGTCATGGCGATGGTCTTGGCCCGGGGGATAAGGGCTATAAAGCCATGAAAAAAGTTTTTAGAAACCCTGCTTGTCAATGGTTGTTTGGCATTTTACCACCCTATATCGGCATTGGCCTGGCCAATTATTTCAGCCGGAAAAGCCGTGCTAAAACCGGGATGGTAGACGAAGTTTTTTTAGGAGAAGATGAAGAGTGGCTCATCATCTACAGCAAAGAAGTGTTAGCAAAAACCCATTTTGATTTCTTTGTTTTTGGACACCGGCACCTGCCAATAGATGTTGCACTTAATGAACGCAGCCGCTATATCAACCTCGGAGAATGGATCAAGTTTAATAGCTACGCTGTGTTTGATGGAACAAACCTGGAATTAAAATATTTTGAAAAATAGACATTCATCATTTGAAAAAAACGGTCCTCTATATTTTTCTTTTTAACGCTGTGCTGTCACTGTCGGCCTGTTCGCAACCTAAAGTCGTGGAGGCCGCTCCTTCATCGGTACACGCCAATGCCGATAGCTTTAAGCTCGAAGGCCGCATCACCGGCAATTTTACCCATATAGATGTGGATGTCACCAACAATATTTACCTCATCACTGCGGGTAACCAATTAAAAAAATACAATGCATCCGGCGACAGCATCGCCGTTTTTAACGATGTAAAAAAATATGGCAACCCCAGCCTGCTTGATGTAAGTAATCCTTTGAAGGTTTTATTATACTACAAAAATTTTTCCACCGTAGTAATGCTCGATCGCCTGTTAAGCCTTAGAAACAGCATCAACCTTCGGCAGCAAAATATTTTTGCGGTAAATGCCATTGCCACGAGCTACGATAATAATGTGTGGCTTTTTGATGAGCAGGATTATAAATTGAAAAAGATAGACGAAACCGGTAAGCTGCTGCAGGAAAGCACAGACTGGCGGTTGATTCTGAACGAAGCACCCAGCCCAACCACCATCATCGACAATAATAATTACGTGTACATTTATGATGCCTCAAAAGGGTTTTATATTTTCGATTATTACGGCACGTATAAAAACAACCTTCCTTTTTTAAACTGGACCAATGTAGCTGTTTCCAACGGGCACCTTACCGGTTTTACCAAAAGCCTGTTGCATAGCTACCAGTTACAATCGCTCAATGAAAGAACATACCGCTTGCCCCCGGTATTTGACAATTATATTTCTGCAAAAGCCATGAACGGTAAATTGTATATCCTGAAGGCTGACGGGCTGGAAATTTTCAGCATACAGTAGCCGTTAAGCGCTCTCCCACAAACTATCATTATTTTTGCGGCATGGAATTTTTACAGCAGGTAATTTTAGACAATACAGTATTGAATCTTCTCATTGTTTTCGGCATCATTGTGTTGGTGCTGCTGTTAAGAAAATTCTTATCGAGGTCGCTGGCTTCTGTATTTTTTTTGCTGGTACAAACTATCTGGAAAACGGTGGACCGCAAACATTTTGTGAACCTCGTATTTAAACCCATGAGCTGGCTGCTAAGCATTACAGTTGCGCTCATTGCTTTGGACCGGCTTAATTACCCCGGAGCATGGGAGTTTAATATTTTGCGCTGGCCATTTAAGATAATCCTTGCAAAAATCGGCGTGGCAGTATGGATCATCAGTTTTATCAAGTTCCTGCTGAGCCTCGTGAGTTTTGTATCCCTGTTTATGGCCAAAAGGGCGCTTGCTACCCCCGATAAAACCGATGACCAACTTGTTTCTTTTTTCCGTGATTTTGTAAAAGTGATTATCTGGATTGCCGGCATCCTGTTATTGTTGAAGGTAGTGTTTGATCAAAGTGTGGGTTACCTGCTCACCAGCTTGAGCATTGTGGGAGCTGCAGTTGCTTTAAGTGCTAAAGAAAGCCTGGAAAACCTGATAGCATCCTTCATTATTTTTTTCGACAAACCTTTTTTTGTGGGAGATACGGTTAAGGTGACAACAATCACCGGTACAGTTGAAAAAATAGGATTGAGAAGCACACGCATCCGCACCGGCGACAAAACCCTGGTTACAGTTCCTAACAAACAAATGGTAGATAATATTGTTGATAACTGGAGCATGCGCAGCGGCCGCCGGGCAGAAATAAAACTGGAGTTGAGCGATAAAATGCCTGCTGAAAAAATTACCGCTTTTATTGAAAGTGCAAAAAAATTACTGGAAGAAAGAACGGAAAAAATATTTTCACCTGCAGTGCACCTGAGCGATTATAATAAAAATGGGGCAACAATAATGATCGAGTTTTTTTCTGCCCCGATTCCATTATCAGAATTCGCTGCTATAAAACAAGAAGTGAATTTATCCCTGATGAAACTGGTGAAAAGTTCCGGGATTGAATTTGCGAGCAATAGCAGCAATCTCACAATTGTAAGCAATGAAGCAGAGCAGGATCTCACCAAAAATAAGCCGATCATTTAGCAGTTATTTCAACATCTCCGCCAGCTCCTTATCCCACTGTCCCGTTTTGCCATACTCTACCACCCGGCCTACTTCTTTGCCATTTTTCATTACGATGATGGTAGGTACATTGGTAATTCCCAGGGCTTCTGTGGTGCCACCGATTGTTTTTTTATTTCTATCCACGGCAAATACACTAACGCCAGCATCAGGAAAACCAGCCTGCTCCTGCCATTTAAAAAATTTAGGCAATACAAAATGAGTGTCTTCGCACCAGGTGCCACCAAATACCACAAACTTTAAATTATTATTTTTTGCCTGCTCCATCGCCAGTTTATTTTCCGGGGATGGGTTATACGAAGACTGGCTGCTACGATACCATTTGTAACTGCTGTCGTTGATCAATGCATATTTTGTGATAATGCCGTTAAACATATGTTCCTTCGGGTGATTGGGGTCAGGCAGGGAAACATAGGGGCTTTGAGCATGGGTGGTTTCAAAAACGCAAACCGCAAATGCGGCGAACAATAATTTCTTCATCTGTTATAAATTGGCTTTCAGTTCCAGCAAAAATGCCTTGGTTTTTTTAAGGGTTTCTATCAGCGCAAATGATTCTTCATTTTGTTTATTCTTTTTTAAAAAATCTTTTGCGCCGGCTATGCTGTATTTTTTTTCTCTCAATAAATGATGTATCAGCTGCAGGCTCTTCACATCTTCCGGCCGAAAAAGACGGTCGCCTTTTCCATTTTTCTTCGGCTTCAATATGTCAAATTCATTTTCCCAGAAACGAATGAGGGAAACGTTTACCTTAAACATTTCCGACACCTCGCCGATGCCGTAATATCTTTTTTGGAATAATATTTCATCGTCGGGCACTTCTACCAAATCTACCGTGGCGTCCATATCTGCCAGTTTCATGCGGCCCCGGGTAGATTTTCGTTCCGATTTTTCTTCCTTAATGCTGCTGTTTTTTATTGCAGGCTCCAGCGGTTCCAGTTCCCTCACAGTTTCATCCACAACAATTTCTGTGATTTCTGCAGTTGCAGGCTTTTCTTGCTTTGCTGTAGTAACAGCTTCTTCCTCTTTCTCCCGGGCAACGGCTTTTTTCTCCGAAGGTTTTACTTCGGGCTCATTAGCAAAAAAATCAAAACTGATCTGCTGCTGTTGCGCCATTTGATAAAGTTACTTAAATAGATGTGAGAAAGAGTCAACCTGCCATTTCGGAAATGTTATAAAACCTTAATCGAAACTTTTAGCGCTGCCTGTGGCTGCAATTTTCAGCAACCTGTCAAAATCTGCTGCACTCAGGTCATTGCTGAAAAAGTAAACTGGATTCACCTGGTTGCCATTCACTTTTACTTCGTAATGGCAATGAGGTCCCGTGCTTTTGCCGGTGCTGCCTACCCAGCCGATCACTTCGCCTCTTTTTACCCTTTGGCCCCTGCGCACTTTTATCCTCACCATATGCCCGTACAAAGTGCTGTATCCATAACCATGATTAATCTCCACATGGTTGCCGTACCCGCCTGCCGCATGTTCTGCCACCGTAATAGTGCCATCGCCAGTGGCATAAATCGGTGTTCCCTGCGGAGCCGTAAAGTCTAGCCCCTTATGCATTTTAGGTGTACCATACACCGGGTCTATCCGCATACCATAGCCGCTGGCAATACGGCTGAGGTCTTTATTGCTCACCGGTTGAATGGCCGGTAAACTGGCAAGTTTTGCTTCCTGGTTATTAATTAATTTTTCAATGGATTTATAACTATCAAACTGGTAAGCCACCCTTGCCTGTAAATTGTTGAGTTGTTTTGCAATATCAGTGCCCAGGGCATCATCGCCAATAGCGGAGATTTTATCCAGCTCCTTTTTCTGTTCTATAGAGGCCGCCCTTGCGCTATCGGGCAGCGGGTTGGCTTCAAAAATGGAACGGTACACTTCGTTGTCTCTTTTTTCAAGTGCGGCCATTTGTTCCTGCATGGCTTTTACTTTCAGGTTGAGTTGTTTGTAGTTTTCTTCCACCGCAGCATAGCGACCACGGTTTTGCAGCTCTGTAGGCTTGGGAACAAAACGATTGTACAGGTAAATAACAACAGCAGAACCAACTGCCAGGCCGCAGAGCCAGCCAAACAGCCGGAGCAGCTTCACACGAAGGGGGGTGATCAGCTTCTCATAACGCAGTGTATGGGTATTATAGTAATACTTTATTTTCTTCATGAGCCAACTGCAGTTATCAAAAACGATAACGCATCGATTGCTTATATTATTTCAAAAAAATATTGGCGCCGCCGCAATGTAACTTTGGTAAAACGCCGGTTCAAAGGCGCTTGCTTTCATCAAAAATCTTTCCAAAATTCTTCAAATAGGCAGTGTTTGCCATGTGTTCAATGGCTACCTATTAAAAATCCTTTTACCTTTGCCCACTAATTTCGGTTCTTACAAATATAAACCGATCTGCAACAAAATCAACCCATTTCAATAATAGCGTATATGAGCTCGTCGAGTGAAATAAGGCAACAGTACCTTGATTTTTTTAAAAGCAAAGAACATTTGATCGTTGCTTCTGCACCCATCGTCGTAAAAAACGATCCCACATTGTTGTTTACCAATGCGGGCATGAACCAGTTTAAAGATTATTTTTTAGGAAATAAAACAGCCCCTTCTACCCGCATTGCAGACACACAAAAATGTTTGCGGGTAAGCGGTAAACACAACGACCTGGAAGAAGTAGGCGTGGATACTTACCACCACACCATGTTTGAAATGCTGGGCAACTGGAGCTTTGGCGACTATTTTAAAAAAGAAGCCATTGCCTGGAGCTGGGAATTACTCACCGATGTTTACAAGCTTGACAAAGATCGATTGTATGTAACCATTTTTGAAGGAGATGATAAAGAGGGTTTACCAAAAGATGAAGAAGCTTTTAACGAATGGAAAAAAGTAATTGCAGAAGACAGGATATTGCTGGGAAATAAAAAAGATAATTTCTGGGAGATGGGTGATACAGGTCCATGCGGGCCCTGCACAGAAATTCACGTGGATTGCAGAACGGAGGAAGAAAGAAAACAATCACCTGGATCTTCTTGGGTGAACAAAGATCATCCACAAGTGATCGAAATTTGGAACAATGTATTCATCCAGTTCAACCGCAAAAAAGATGGATCATTAGAACCCTTGCCGGCAAAACATGTTGATACAGGTATGGGTTTTGAAAGACTGGTGAGAGTGCTGCAGGGCAAACAAAGTAATTATGACACCGATGTTTTTACGGGTACTATTGAAGCAACCAGCAACATCGTACATAAAAAATACACAGGTGATGATTCTAAAGAGTCAGTGGCCTTTAGGGTGTTGGCCGATCATATCCGTGCAATCAGTTTTACCATTGCAGATGGGCAATTGCCGTCTAACACAGGTGCCGGTTATGTGATCCGCAGAATTTTGAGGAGAGCAGTTCGTTATTATTACTCTTACCTCGATTATAAGCAGCCGTTATTGCATCAATTGTTGCCGGTGATCGCAACACAATTCGAAGATGTATTTCCTGAACTTTTTAAGCAGCAGGATTTTGTTGCAAAAGTGATAAGAGAAGAAGAGGAAGCATTTTTAAGAACCCTTGAAAAAGGTTTGAAAAGAATGGATATCATTATGGCTTCACAAAAGGGTGGTACCATCGGTGGAGCAGATGCTTTTGAATTACTCGATACATTTGGGTTTCCAATTGATCTCACCAGATTGATCGCCAGCGAAAATAATCTTGTAGTAGACGAAGCAGGTTTTGAAGCAGAAATGCAACAACAAAAAACTCGCAGCCGTGCGGCCACCACATTAGAAACCGATGACTGGCAGGTGATCAACGATAGCAACAGCAAGGGTTTTGTGGGTTACGATCTTCTGGAAACTACCACCAATTTATTGCGTTACCGTAAAGTAAAGGGCAAGGGTAAAGAGTTGTACCAGATCGTATTGCAGGAAACTCCTTTTTATGCGGAGAGTGGTGGACAGGTGGGTGATACCGGGGTTTTGTCAATTGGAGAGGATAAAGTAAATATCATCGATACCAAAAAAGAAAATGATCTCATCATTCATTTTGCGGAAACAGTGCCTGCAGAGCCTGGTTCATTGGTAGTTGCAAGGGTAGATGTGCCCCGAAGGAAGCTGATCACTGTACACCATAGTGTTACGCATTTAATGCATGCAGCTTTGCGCAACGTGCTGGGTACACACGTGGCTCAAAAGGGTAGTTTGGTGAATGATGAATACCTGCGTTTCGACTTTTCGCATTTTGCAAAAGTGACAGATGAAGAATTGCAGCAGGTAGAAAATATGGTGAATGAAAAAATAAGGGAGAATATTCCTGTTGTTATAAAATCCATGAGTAAGGATGAGGCGATTGAAATGGGTGCCATGGCCTTATTTGGAGAAAAATACGGCGATACCGTTCGTGTGGTGATGATGGATCCAAACTATTCCATCGAACTCTGTGGTGGTACACATGTGGGCAGCACAGGTGAATTGGGTGTTTTTAAATTCATCAGCGAAAGTGCTGTTGCTGCGGGCGTGAGAAGGGTAGAAGCAGTATGCGGCGCTGCAGCATTGAACCTCATCAATCAAAACTTTGCATCTGTCAGCCAGTTGAAAACTTTGCTGAAAAATCCAAAAGACCTTTCCACTGCGGTAGAACAATTGCAGGCGGAAAACAACAGCCTCGCTAAAAGAATTGAATCCCTGGAAGCCAGGCAGCTGGTCGGTATCCGTAATGAACTGATGCAGAAAGATGAGATCATCAACAATGTTACCTTCATCGGCGATGTGGTGGAAGTTCCGAATGCAGATGCACTCAAAAAGTTATGCTTCGATCTCAGAAATCATATTCATGATCATGTGGTAGTATTATGTGCTAATATCGGCGGCAAAGCCAATGTTGCCGTTGGTATTAGTGAAACGGTTGTAGCTGCCAAAGGCCTGGATGCAGGAAAAATTATTAAGGAAACCATCAGCCCATTGATAAAAGGCGGCGGTGGCGGTCAAAAAACACTGGCCACTGCTGGCGGACAGGATGTTTCTAATTTGAGGGAAGTGATTGAAAAAGTGAAGGGAATGGTGTAGGGGAGGCCACAGTTCTCAGTTCTGAGTCGATAGTTCAGAGTCGAGAGTCGATAGTTCAAATACCATAAACCTCTGCAAAGGTTTTAAAAATAAAACGGGATTGAAAACTTCAATCCCGTTCCTTATCCGTGTAATAAATTGTGTTACGGTTTCACCAATTCCATCTTCATCCTGATATCGCCGTTAGGCCTGTTTGCCTGGTCTTTTTGTACGCCTGAAATTTTTTGAATCACTTCCATTCCGCTGATCACTTCACCAAAAACGGTATAGTTATTATCAAGGAAGGGTGTGCCGCCAATCGTTTTATAAGCATTTCTTTCTGCGGCTGTGTATTTGCGCCCGGTACGTGCTTCCATCATATCCAGTTCTGCATCAGTCGCAGGTTTTCCTTCTACAATATAAAACTGGCAGGCACTGCTTGCCTTTTCCGGGTTGCCATCACGGGCTGCAGCCAATGCGCCTTTTTTGTGAAATAAAGATGGGTGAAACTCAGCAGGAATGCGGGCCATATCGCCACCGCCGTTCCCGAGCATGGCACCTGCAGGAGCATTTTTACTCGTGGGGTCGGCACCCTGAATCATAAACTGCGGAATAACCCGGTGAAACAACAGGCTATCATAAAAACCTCCTTTCACCAGTTTTACAAAATTATCACGGTGCAGGGGCGTGGAGTCTGAAAGCTTTACAACGATCACGCCGGAGTCAGTGCTGATCTTAACAGTAAAATTGTCTTTCTGCTCTGCTATCATTTTTTTTGCAGCTGTTTTCACAGCAGGCTTTTTTGCTGTTTTCGTTTGTGCCTGCGCAAGGGATCCAAAGCTGATGAGGATCGAAAGAAAAAGGGCGAATTTTTGAATCATGTAGATCTTGTTTTTTAAATATAAAATGTTCAGTCAATAAATCCCTGTTCTTTAAAATACATCAGGGCATGATCTTTTAAAAAGTTTTCCTGTTCAAATGTTTCTAATTCCGGCAAAGGTTTTAACTGGGAAAAATGCGGCCACTGCTCATCATCCAATCCATCAAAACGGTAATAGCCGCTCGGAGCTAAAATAGTGCATATGGCTATATGCATCAAATCCTGCTTTTGTTCTTTTGAAAACTCCTGCGGCCCCTGTCCCAGTTCCTGCACACCAATCAGCAACAACACACCATTCATGTCGGGTTTGATGCCGAACCGCTCCTTTAGTTTAATCCTGAGCTTTAACCACCTCACCTGGATGTCTTCCTGTAAATGTTGCATGGGCGCAAAGATACTATACCCAATCACTTCAAAAGGCTGGAACCTTATCTTTGCAGCCTAAAATGGATGTTAAATGTTACAGATTAGCTATATAAGGCAAAACACAGACCTGGTGAAGCAGCAACTGAAAGTGAAACACTTTGCTGATATTTCGATGGTGGACGAGTTATTACAGTTAGACGAAGAATTGCGCAGGCAAAAAATAAGTACCGAAACACTACAGGCAGGCATGAATGCAGCCAGTAAAGAAATAGGCATATTGATGGGAAAGGGAGATAAAGAAGCAGCAGAACTAAAAAAGCAGGAAGTAGCTAAAAATAAAGAGGCCATGGCTATTGCCAAAACCACGCTGGATGAGTTGGAAAAAACATTCTACGATAAACTCGTGCAGCTTCCCAACCTGCCACATATTACCGTGCCGGTTGGTAAAACCCCGGAAGAAAATGAAGTGGTAAACGAAGGTGGAATAAAACCCGAACTGCATGCGGCGGCCAAACCTCACTGGGAACTGATAAAGGAATTCGACATCATCGATTTTGAAACAGGTGCCAGGTTAACCGGGAGTGGTTTCCCCGTGTATAAAGGAAAAGGTGCACGCCTGCAAAGAGCCCTGGTTCAATATTTTTTAGATTACAATACTGAAGCAGGTTATACAGAGTATGCGCCCCCACTAATGGTAAACGAAGCCACCGCTTATGGCACAGGGCAGTTGCCCGACAAAGAAGGGCAGATGTACCATATTACAGCTGATGGATTTTACCTGATACCAACTTCTGAAGTGCCGGTTACAAATATCTACGCCAATGAAATATTAAAGGAAGAAAACCTCCCTGTTAAGATGACTGCGTTTACTCCTTGTTTCAGGAGAGAAGCAGGAAGTTTTGGTGCGGATGTGCGTGGACTCAACAGGCTTCACCAATTTGACAAAGTGGAAATTGTGCAGCTGGTGCATCCGGCAAAAAGTTATGATGTGCTGGAAGAAATGGTAAACCATGTTGAGCGCTTATTACAGTTCCTAGAACTGCCATATCGCATTCTTCGTTTATGCGGCGGCGATATGGGCTTTGCTTCTGCCCTCACTTACGATTTTGAAGTGTGGAGTGCGGCTCAGCAAAAATGGCTGGAGGTAAGTTCTGTGAGCAATTTTGAAACCTTTCAAACAAACAGGATGAAGATCAGGTTTAAAAATGCGGAAGGAAAAACGGAATTGCTGCATTCTCTCAACGGTTCCTCATTGGCCCTCCCTCGCATTGTAGCGGCTCTTTTGGAAAACAACCAGAAAGAAGATGGCATTTATTTGCCAAAAGCGCTGCATAATTATTTTGGAGCCACTAAGATTGAAAAATAGTTTTTATACAAAAATTTGAAATGCCAGCGGTTAAACGCTGGCATTTTTTATTGGCCACATCGAGGTCTCAAAATCGGTATGCGTTTTTTTGCGGGTAGAAAAATTTTGAAAAAAACAAAAGCTCGTTAAACGTTTTTAACAATGTGGAGTCATACCCAGCGTTCCTGACTAAATTTACGGTATGCAAATCACCAACCGCCTAAAAAATCAACACCTGCTCTGGCGCTCTGCTTTCGGGCCTATGGCAGAAAATGCCGCTCAACTCGATGATATCTCACAAAAAAAATTATGGGAGCTATTGCTCAAAACATCCGCAAAAGCACCTAAAAAACTCGCCGTGGCTGCAAACCTGGTAGACGGTTTGGTGGAAGGCGTAAAAGATCTTTCGATGCAAAGCCAGGCCATGAAAGAAGAAACGGGCAGGCAGCGCAGGCAACGTTACCGTGAAGAAATAAAAAACCTCAACCTGATGTGGCTGAATGAGATGATCCATAGCCAGGCACAGTTACGGGAAAAAATGAGCCTCTTCTGGCACAATCATTTTAGCTGCCGGGTGATCAATAGTTTTTTTCAGCAGGAATTATTGCATGTGATCCGCACGAATGCCCTTGAAAATTTTGGTACGCTGTTACGGGAAGTAAGCAAGTGCCCTTCTATGCTGCAGTTTTTAAATAATCAACAAAACCGCAAAGGAAGACCCAATGAAAATTTTGCCCGGGAAGTGATGGAACTATTTACCATGGGCCGGGGCAACTATACCGAAAATGATATTAAAGAAG
This sequence comes from uncultured Chitinophagaceae bacterium, assembly GCA_965649585.1. GTDB lineage: Bacteria > Bacteroidota > Bacteroidia > Chitinophagales > Chitinophagaceae > Ferruginibacter. Next base: position 12,871 of record CBFGLL010000034.1, read on the forward strand.
CTGCCCGTGCTTTTACCGGCTGGGGTTTCAACAACCAGGGCGAATTTGTTTTTAGAGAAAGACAACACGATGATGGCGTTAAAACCATTCTTGGCCGCACAGGAAATTATAATGGCGATGATGTATTAAACATCTTGCTGGATCAGCCGCATACCGCAGTGTACATTACAAAAAAGATATACAAACATTTTGTAAATGAAGAGGTAGATGACAAAAGGCTGCAATGGCTGAGTCAGCGCTTTTATGATAACAAATATGATATCAAAAAACTGTTACAGGATATTTATACCAGCGATTGGTTTTACGCAGAAAAAAATATCGGTAATAAAATTAAATCACCCATTGAACTGATGGCCGGCATCCGCCGTTTTTTGCCCATGCAATTGGACAATGATGCCAGCCAGCTGTTGTTTCAAAAGATTTTGGGGCAGGTATTGTTTTATCCACCCAATGTGGCAGGCTGGCCCGGTGGCAGAAACTGGATCGACAGCAGTACACTCATGATCCGTTTGCAACTGCCGCAGGTAATTGCTGCAAAAGAATCTATCAACATCACCGCAAAAAACGACGATGATGTAAACATGGGAATGGTAAAAGAGGAACAACTGCGCATTAATAGAAATAAGGCCTACGTTAATAAAGGTGCTGCAGGCACCATTGATTGGGAGCCCGTGATAAAAGTGTTTGAAAAAACAAAAAGAGAAAACCTTGGAACTGCCATAGCCGACACTTTGTTGCAAACCGGCAGCAGGGTAAAGGATAGCACATTGCAGCCTTACATATCAAAAGACAGCAGGGAAAATTTTATAAAAACCGCTGTGATACAAATAATGGCCACACCAGAATACCAGCTTTGTTAGTAGTTTTCAAAAACATTGAAATAATTACAATATGCTTATCAAACGCAGCGATTTTTTAAAAGTAGGTTCCCTGGCCACTGCCAGCATGATGCTTCCAAAATTTTTGAAAGCATTTGAAAAAGGCAACCTTGTTCCCCCCGGCAATAAAGTAATGGTAGTAATTCAATTCAGCGGGGGCAATGATGGTTTGAATACAGTGATCCCCGTTACCAACGATATTTATTACAAGGAAAGACCACGTTTGTCTATTTCAAAAAACGAAGCGCTAACGCTTGATAAGGATACAGGCCTGAACCCTGCTTTAACCGCTTTTAAAGAACTGTATGATGACGGAAGCCTCGCCATCCTCAACAGTGTGGGTTATCCCAATCCCGATCGGTCGCATTTCCGAAGTATGGACATATGGCATAGCGCCAGCAACAGCAACGAGTATGTGTACACCGGCTGGCTTGGCCGCTACCTGGATGCGCAATGTGCCGGCTGTAGCATTCCCACACAGGCCCTGGAAATTGACGATGTATTGAGCCTTGCCTTAAAAGGAAATGAAAAAAACGGGCTGGCTTTTACTGATCCACGAAGATTATACAGCAGCAGCAACGAACGTTTTTACAAGGAGATTGAAAAGGAACATCAATCATCTGAACAAACAGTTGACTATTTGTATAAAACGATGAGCGAAACCCTGAGCAGTGCAGATTATATTTATAAACAAAGTCGCCTGCACCCTACCGCTGGCGCCTACCCTGCTACTGAACTTGGTAAAAACTTAAAAACAATTGCATCCCTCATCATGAGTGATATCAATACCAAAGTGTATTACGTGTCGTTGGGGAGTTTTGATACCCATGTAAACCAGGAAGCACAGCAGAAAAGATTGTTTACCGAGTTAAATGATGCGGTGAAAGCTTTTACAGCGGATATGAAAAAGAATAACCGTTTTGAGGATGTGCTGATGATGACTTTCAGTGAATTTGGAAGAAGGGTTTCACAAAATGCCAGCAACGGTACCGACCATGGCACAGCTAACAATATGTTTTTTATCGGCGGTGGATTAAAGCAAAAAGGTATTTTAAATGAAATGCCCGACCTCTCAGATCTCAACGACGGCGACCTGAAACATAAAGTGGATTTTAAAAATGTGTATGCCACGGTGTTGAATAAATGGCTGGGCAG
>CBFGLL010000035.1:0-14794 GCA_965649585.1 uncultured Chitinophagaceae bacterium
AGATCCACCATGGCAAACATCACCAGGCTTATGTTGATAATTTAAATAAGGCCATCGCAGGCACTGACAATGAAAATAAATCTCTTGAAGAGTTAGTAAAAAATGCCGGCAGCATCAGCCCGGCAGTACGCAACAATGGTGGCGGGCATTGGAACCATACATTTTTCTGGGAGATACTGGCACCTAATGCAGGCGGCACACCTTCCGGTAAACTGGCGGAAGCAATCAATGAAACCTTTGGTTCTTTTGATGCATTCAAAGAAAAATTCAATACTGCAGGTACCACCCGTTTTGGTAGTGGCTGGGCATGGTTGATTGTAAAAGATGGCAAACTGGAAGTGAGCTCTACTCCCAACCAGGACAACCCTTTGATGGACGTAGCAGAAGTAAAAGGTACCCCTATCCTGGGAGCCGATGTGTGGGAGCATGCGTATTACCTCAAATATCAAAACAAAAGGCCAGACTATCTTGCTGCATTCTGGAATGTGGTAAACTGGAAAAAAGTACAAGAACTTTTTGAAGCCGCTAAATAAAAAAGTTTTACTAAATAAAAAGCCCCCCGATTTTTTCGGGGGGCTTTTGCTTTTTATTAGTTCAGTTTAGTTTCTTGGAGCAGCACCGGCCGGGGCAGGTGTATCCTTGATGCCTAATTTCTTTTTCACTAATGGTAAAAGGTCGTCGCCGGGAGGAGCTACAATTACACCGTTTACATCCAACACATAGCTGTAACCATTTTCTTTAGCCACGGCTTTAATGGCGTCCATTGCTTTTACACGAATAGGAGCAATTTTTTTCTGTGCTTCTGCATTGTACATTTCCTGCGCCTGGTTTTGCCAGCCTTGAACTTTTTGATACAGTTCGATTAATTCCTGCCTTTTGATATTACGCATGGTAGCAGTTAATTTAGAAGAATCTTTTACGAAAATGCTGTCTTTCGCACTCAGTTCTTTCATCAGGTCCTGGCCTCTTTCTGCCAGTTCGCCCTGGTAAGATTTTAATTCGTTATCGGCTTTTTCAGCTTCAGGCATTACACCAATCAATTCATCGGGACTGATATAACCGATCTTGTTCTGTGCATTTGCAGCAAAAGCGCCCAACGCCATCACTACCACTACTAAAAATTTTTTCATCACGTACTGTTGTTTGTTTACTTGTTTTTGATTTTTAAAAGTTAAAGACAATACTTGGGTTGATTTTGCACACAATTAGCTGCATTATTTCTCCCGATTATCAATTATTTAACACCCAGGTTTTTGAGCACATCGTCGCTCTTGTCCAGTTTTGGGTCGGCAAATATAACGGTAATTCCTTCACTTTTATCGAGTATAAAATCATACTGTTTATCTACTGCCAGCTTTTGTACTGCATTATAAACCCTGTCCTGTATTGGTTTTATGAGCTCTGCTCTTTTTTTAAACAGATCACCTTCAAAACCAAAGCGTTTGCGCTGCAGGTCCCTCAGTTCTTTTTCCTTATTATAAATTTCGTCTTCCCTTTTTTTCTTGAGGTTATCAGGAAGCATTACCTGCTCAGCATCATAATCCTTGAACATTTTGGTTACTGCTGCCTGTTTTTGATCGAGTTCCTGCTGCCATAAGCGGCTAAACTCGTCGAGGCGGGTTTGCGCTTCTTTATATTCGGGTAATTTTTCCAGGATGTATTTGGAATCGATCACTGCATAACGCTGCGCCATAGCGCCCAATGATAGCAGGGCGATTGCAAAGAAGAGTACTAATTTTTTCATTTGATTAAAATTTATTGCTTTACCGCTATTTTTTACAAATAAACAATTAATGCAGTAAATAAAACCTTAATTTTTTATTCAGGTTCCTGGCCTAGCATGAAGGTAAACTTAGCAGCGCCTTTGAGGCCGGTAGTTCCATCATACCTGTCGAAACCAACACCATAGTCAAACCCAAGCAAACCAAACATAGGCAGGAAAAAACGCATACCTACACCTGCAGACCTGCGCAACTTAAACGGATTGTAATTTTTGAAATCGTACCAACCATTGGCTGCTTCAAAAAACGCAAGACCGTAAATAGTGCTGCTCGCTGCCGTGCTGAAAGGATACCTCAATTCAACTGTGTATTTATTGAAAATGGTAAAGTATTCCTGCGGTTGAATTCCATCGGGATTGATCCTTGGGTTGGAATTGCTATACACAGGGTATCCCCTGTGGGCAATAATATCGTAGCCCAATAATGCCTGCGTGTTACTTAAACCTGCATCACCCACCTGGAATCTTTCAAACGGTGAAATATCCAATTTAGAATTGTAACGACCTATGAAACCAAACTTGGCTGCAGCTTTCAAGATGAACTGTTTATTTTTATCGGCGCCTTTTGCTTTGCCGATAGGAGTGTACCACTCCCCATTGAAACGCCATTTATGAAACTCGGGTAGTTTGTATTGGTTGTCGGTGGCCGATGTAAGACCCAGCAATGAATATGGAAGGGTAAACTGCCCGCTCACCATAAAATTAGATCCACTCGTTGGGAAAATCGGGTTAGGTCCGGCTGAATTACGAACAAGCGCAATTTTCAAACTCAGGTTGGTAGAAGTACCATCACTCAGCCCTGCAAACAACCTGTCGTAGTTCCTCAGTTTGTATTGCTGAATATTGAGTGAATAGATGAGGTTAAAATAATCATCCGGCCATTTTAATTGTTTACCCAATGAAATTCCAAAGCCCACCGTTTTTACATATGATGTATCACCACACTTGGCGCAATACCGTCCTGTTGAAGGATCATAAGCATTTGCAAACTTTGTATTGTAATAGCTAAGGCTAAATGAATTTCTTTTTTTGCCGCCTAACCAGGGTTCGGTAAACGAAAAACTATAAGAGCGGTATGCTTTACCATTCGACTGAATACGGGCACTCAGTTTTTGACCATCACCTGTTGGTAATGGATCCCAGCTCGATTTTTTCGTGATATTTTTAATGGAGAAGTTGTTGAAGGTTACACCCAATGTACCCGTTAATCCAATGCCACCACCAAAACCTGCAGACAGCTCCAGCTGGTCAGCAGATTTTTCTTCCACCTGCCAGTTGATGTCAACGGTTCCGTTTTCACCATTCGGTACCACTTGCGGGTTAATGGTTTCGGGATTTATAAAACCTAGTTGTGATAATTCACGTTGTGTCCTGATGATATCTGCTCGGCTGAATCTTTCCCCGGGTATCGTTCTTAATTCACGCAGAATTACATAGTCCTTGGTTTTATCATTACCCGATACAGAAATGTTTCCATAAACAAACTGCGGGCCTTCCGTCATGCGAATCTCGAAATCAATTGTGTCATTATACACCGCAGTTTCAATAGGGTCTGCACGAAAGTACAGGTAACCGTCATCCATGTAAAGGCTACCGATATCGCCACCTTCTGCAGATAGTTGTTTTCCTAATCTCTTATTCAGGGTTTCTATATTGTAGCTATCTCCTTTTTTAATACCCAGCAATACCGTTAGGAGGGAATCAGAATATTTGGTGTTTCCTTTCCAGGTAATGTCACCAAAAAAATATTTGCGCCCTTCAGATAATTTGATATCGATGTTGAGGTTTCCTCTTTTATCAGCAAACTGTGTATCGGCCACGAGTAATGCATCACGGAAGCCGCGGGCATTGTAATAACTCAGGAGCTTTTCTTTGTCTTCAGCATATTTTGTTTCGTTGAACTTTGAACCACTGAAAAGTTTGATACGGAAATACGGTTCCAAAATATCTTTGGTTTGTGTGGGTCTCAGGTAGCCGTATTGGTTGAGGTATTCTTTAAAACTCTGGGTTTGTGAAGTAGTATCACCATAAGGGCTCACCACTTTTTCGGGGAACAGGGTTACCCTTGTCATTTCTTTGGTGCCTTTCATTTGTTTTTTCAGGCGCTGGTCAGAAATAGACTTATTATCGGTAAAGTTGATAGAATTGATCTTAACTTTTTTTCCTTTGTCAATATAAAAATCGAGGCGTACAGCGTTGGTTGCCCCGTCAATTGGAGTTTCCTTCATCTCCACTTTTACATTGCGATAACCTTTATTGTAATAAAACTTATTGATAGCTTCCACTGCTGATAGCTTCATGTTTTCGCTGATCACCCTGTCTTTGGCAAGGCCAACCTTAGTTTCCAGGTCGTCTCTTTCTCCTTTTTTAGGACCTATAAACCGGAAATCCAATAAGCGGGGTCTTTCTTTAATAGCGATCTCGAGGAAAATGTCTGAACCCTGAAGCCTTGTAATATTAATAGCTACATCAGACACCAGGCTCTGTTTCCACAATTTTGTAATTGCTTTTCCAAATGCATCGGTACCCGGTATCATTAGTTTATCGCCGGCCGCTAGTCCTGAAATAGAAATGATCAGGTTGGGGTCGAATGATTTTGCGCCGGTAACGTTAATGCCCCTGATGGTATATTCTTTTGGATACTTGCTATTGTAAATTTCCTGCAAGGCCGGGTCTACCGAAACCGGGATGGTATCCGTAATTTGAGCAGCAGCAATACTGCTGGTAAAAGAGAAAAATAGCAGTAAGAAAGCGTTTTGGTAGATCCGTTGCATTAAATGTTTTTTACGTGCGGCAAATTAAAGCCATTAGTTAATAGTAATTGTTAATCACATCCTAAATAAAACAGTGCATTGCCGCCATTCTAGAGGGTTGTGGGAGGTTTGCTGGTAACCTGTGCCGAGGTTTTCCCAAATCTTCGTTCACGACGCTGGAAATCTACTATTGCCTCGTATAAATTTTCCTTCCTAAAGTCGGGCCACAGGGTTTCAGTAAAATATAATTCAGAATAAGCCAGTTGATATAATAAAAAATTGCTGATGCGAAATTCACCGCTGGTGCGTATCATGAGTTCGGGATCGGGGAACTCGCTGGTAGCCAGGTATTGCTGCAGGGTATTCTGGTCAATGGCATTTGCCTCTATTTTGCCGGCCACCGCATCTGCCGCAATGTTTTTTACGGCATTTACCAATTCCCAGCGGCTGCTGTAGCTTAAGGCCATTATAAGTTGCAAACCACTGTTAGCCTGGGTTTCTTCAATAGCTTCTGCCAGTTCTATGCGGGCATTTTGGGGCAACATATTCATATCGCCGATAACATGAAGCTTAATATTATTTTTATTGAGTGTGGGAACTTCTTTTTTTATAGTGTCAACCAGCAGTTCCATGAGCCCGGTAACTTCATAAGCGGGGCGGTCCCAGTTTTCGGTGCTAAAAGCGTAGAGGGTAAGGTATTTGATGCCAAGTTCGGCGGCTCCTTCTACAATATCTCTCACACTTTCAACGCCATTTAAATGCCCAAACAACCGATCCTTCCCATGCTCCTGCGCCCATCTGCCATTACCATCCATGATGATGGCAATATGACCAGGCAATTTATTACTGTCAATTTGTTCTTTTAAACTCATCTTCTTAATACGAAAGAACCGGGCCGAAGGGCCCGGCTTTGCGGCTGCAAAAGTAATGAACTTGCGCCATATGAGCGTATTCCGCTCAGTGTTTTTGAATTTTGCCCTGGTGCTGCAGCCCGGCCGCTTTCAAGCGGTAAAAGTAGGTGGCCGGGGGTAAGGCTTCCAGGTTAATACTGTTGGTATTCAATTTAGTAAGTAGCTTTTTCCCGGTTACATCATACAGTGTTATCTCAGTGAGCAACAATGACTCCCCGGCCTGTTTAAATTGTGCAAAACCAGTGGTAGGGTTGGGAAATGCCACAACAGCGCCGGGTTCATTTTGCTGCGGCAGGCTTGCCCCGCTGGCGCATGCTTCCAGCATTGCCCCATAATTTTCTATATCCCAAATGCTTTTTTGGGTGCTGCAATTGGTTGATTCCAGGTGATTGATTACGGCATACGGGCTGGTACCGGCGGGCAGTATCAGTTGTTTTTTATTCTGATAAACCACCCATTTATTTTTATCAAATACCTGCCACTCATTAGTGCCGTCAAAATTTTTTGCTGTTAATCTTACAAGGCACTGGCCGCCTTCTTTAACGAGGTCTATTTCAAAATCTGAATTAGAACAGGTTTTGGGAGTGCCAAACCAATAGTAGTTACTGATATTGGCAAAACAAAGATTAAACCTGTTGGCCGTGTTAAAAAACTGCCAGAAACTTCCTGACTGGCCGCCTGGAATTTCGAGGTAGTACAGCAAAGAATCGCCGGTAACCTGTTTAGGTGTAACCCTGTTGCCCAGGTTATCTTTAAAAATAAAATAGTTTTCGAGTTTGGTAACCGATAAATAACCGCTGTTTGAATTGTAGGAGTTGGTAACACTGAAATACACCCGGGCAAGGCCCTGCGGTACAAAAAACGAACCCGGGAAACTGGAAGGTTTATTGCTGAAATTTTCACGAACGTCACCCATGAATGCGGCGTTTTTATAAAACGCAAAGCCGCTCGTGCCGATCTCAAGATCTATTTTTGTTTTATACTTGGTGCTTAATACCACGCAATAATTTCCCGCAGCGGGAACGTTGATATTGATATTCCCAGACGCCTGAGATGAACGTATAGAGCTGTCGAAAATTACGTTGGTTCCGGAAGTTGCTTCTTCTACTACAAAATTTACCTGGCCATATTCAGGCATTTCAAAAATGGCATTGTAGCTCAGTTTCAGTTGCCCGGGTGCAGCTGCATAAAAATAGTATGCTTCCTTGCCGGGGTATTGTGCACCTAATGTGTAACCCACCTCTACAAATATTTTTTTGGAAGCTGTAAATGCACCGGCCTGGATTTTTTGAGCAATGGCCTGGCTTTTTTCAAATTCATAAGCGGGTATTTTGCCCACATATTTTGAAATATCCTGCTGGTAATTCACCTCAATCTCGGCTTCATTGATTAAAGGAAGGTTGCCCTGTTGGTATGCAGAACCAGTTTGGGAATTGAATTGATTCACAAAAGCCGTGTCGGTATTGTGTGAATTTACCAGCCTGTTGATGAGATAATAACTGTTTACTATCCTCAATTTGTTGCAACGGGCAAGATACAAGCAGAGCGAACCTGCTTTTGAACTTTTGTCTGCAGCACTATTTTTTTCGTTGAATGAATAATCATAATACAGGCTAACATAATGCAGGTATGCTTTGAGTTCCCGCACACGTTGTTTTACCTGGTTGTTTTCATTGGCAGATAGATGGTGAACCCTTTCCATTTTTTTAAACAACAATGGCAGCCTGTATTGATTTTCTTTTTTATAACCGAGGAATTCCTGTTCCTCTCCCAAAAACATCAACAGGTCATAGGCAGCCTGGGCTGCCTGCCCAAACATATCTGTGCAAAATTTTTGCATCTCAGCTTCAAGCGCCTGGTTATATAAAAGATTATTGTTGTTGGCTCTTAACAGCGGTATGCTGGCAAACTTTGCGGGTGATGCTTCAATTACTATACCCTGCCCATTGTTTTGTTTAATTCTTTCAGCAGCCTGTTTCCATCCATCCCAGCCAAAGCCGGGTGTTTCGGCTGTCCATGCCGGGATATTGAGGTAGTGGTATTCAGAAACATTAGGATGTTTTTGATACCATTTTTTGAAAAGATTTTTAATACTGGTTTCTACCTGGAATGCTGTAGGAACCTGCACATCAATAGAATTGTGTAGCGTACCTGAAGGGATATCAGCATGGGTAAAATAAGCATACATCTGCGTGCGCTTGCCGGGATTTTTTGATCGGATAAATGCCGAGGTATAATTGGACAATATCGCTGCCTGGTCGGCTGCAGAAGGGTAGGGCTCATTATTACAATTCAAACTATCTGCTCCAAAACCCCATCTTGGTCCATCAGGTACTTCAATGCCTATGTATTCATTATTGTAGCGGAAGGCCCTGATCAGGTCTTTGTAGGTTGTTGGGTTTGAAAAGATATTGTTCCTTGTTTGAGAATATTTTTTTTCGATGGCATCGGCCCACAAATGTTTTGCATTTTCATTTAAAATATCCGGAACAGATGAATTACTTGCTACCCTTGAGCCAAAATTGCTTGCCACATAACAGGGATTGTTTTGCAGCGTGTTCATGTAATCTGCGCTTAGAATATCTGCTCTGTGACCGGCATACCGGTGTTTGCCAAGCATGCCGTTTCTTCTCATGAACAAGCTCCATGTGTGCCCGTTTTCACCAATATAACTTCCGTTCCAGTTGTAGGCCGTGCTTTTATCCATGATCCATAAACGATGCCCCCCACTGATAAACCAGGTTTGATATTTAAACCTTCCAGTGTAAATTTTAGAAACCTGCCGGAAAGGGGATTGGATGGACGGGACTACATTCCACAGGTCACCGGGCTGGTAAAATAAAAAACCCATCTCCCGCAGGTATTGATAAACGCCAAAAATGAGCCCGTTATCTTCTGCAGCTTTTAAAATAAGTTGATTGCTGCCGTTTCCGTTGGCATAACATGCCTGGTTATCGGTGATAGAACTATCATATACCAGTACAATGCCGGTGGCCGGTAAACTCGTGTATACCTGTGTGTTAATAGTGGCCCCCTGCATAGCCGATTGCAGCAATTGCGCCATATCAGCGGCAGTATTTTTAAGCATGGTAGATGCATCCGAAGGGTAATACACCGTTTGTGCCGCAAGTTTTGATAACGGCAAAAAGATTACGATTGCCCATATACGGCAATACCTCATGAACTCCATAGTTGTTATTTAAAAATCAAACACTATGGTTTCATCACTAGAATTGAATTTGGCTGTGTTATACTTTGGGAAGCCAGAGGTGGACCGTAAAAATACGGTTTATTTATTAAAATCCATCAATCCAGGAATAAAAAAAGCCGCTCATTAGAGCGGCCGATATTTTACTGTAAAACGATTAAAAAGTTGGGCAACGATAGCTTCCGAAATTAAAAGAAACACCCAGCTCTACTATTATGTATTGATCCTTTTGTTTGCTCCATCCTCGCTGGCGACCTTCTACACCAATTACATTATTGGGATCTATTTCGTAACTACGATCCTGCAACAAAGCTGCGGTAGGGCCGTTGCCGGTAGCCGGAAATTTATCAACTCCTACAAAAGTGGTGCTCACATCATCTATATAATCTGTAAATGTGTAGCGGTGCGCAATTTCAAAAGATATATTTATTTTCTCGGTAAGGTTGTATTTGATACCTGCACCAAAGGGTACACAAAGCGCTACTGTACCATAAGGTTTGCGGCCATTGTAACCAATGGTTTGACCTTCGGTGCCTAGTGGCCTCAGGAATTCTTTTTTATCGTTGATATACGCATAGGGATCATAACTAAATGCACCCACGCCAAGGGTAAGGTAGGGCGTAAAGAAATAACGCTCATCATTAGGAACAAATTTGAAGAAGTTAAAATCTCCCTGCAAGGCCACTTCCCAGATGTTTGTGTTGAAGCTAAGGTTCCTGGTACGCTGGTATTCGTTCTTACTGTAGCGATCGCTATAACCCAGCTGCGCAAAATGCCCAGAAATTCTGGCACCGATATAATTACCAAATTGTTTACGGAAAAATAAACCTAGAGCGGGTTTCGGGCGGTTAAAGCCTGCACGGGTATTAATGTCACCAAAATAATGGGCAGCTCCGGCAGTAACGCCAAATTCACCCTGGTGTACATAAGCTTCAGATTGTGCAAAGGAAGCAACGGATAATAAACAGCCAGCAATGGCTGGTAAAAGTTTCTTGTTCACTTAACAGATGTTTAGATTTGGGGCCAGCAACCTGGGGTCACTTGGACTTGCAAAATACAGAAATGTTCGGTATAAACGAATCCACAGGCGTTTTGTGATATAAAATCTGTTAATTTTTTTTATGGAGCTTTTTCCACCCTTACACCCGCACTCATCACATGGGGCAAAGGATTGTCTCTCATAATGTGGAATATCTTAAACCTGTATTCTCCCGCCTTTATAAACCGTTTGTTCACGGCCAGCGGTTCCCGCAGTTCCCATATATCGTCCAGGCCTGTTCCTTTCCAGCCCTGTGCATCGGTACCCAGTAACAGGTCTACCTTTTGAAAGTAAAGGCTATCACCAGGGCCCTGCATCCCTACGTTCAACCATATATTGTTATAGTTATATGCATCTGTATGGCGCAACACTATATATATATTATACGATGAAACGGTATCGGTGATCTCGAAACTGGCTTCTGCCGGAAAGTTAATCGACCACTTGTAACCGGGAATAGGAGTATTTTTTTCAAAAACGGCAACCGGGCGGCAACCCGCCACGGCCAGGATTATAACCAGGGAAATTAAAAAATTGGAAACAGGCTTGCTCATACAGGAGGCAAAATTAATTACAATACGTTTAATACCTGCTCTTTTGCTTTTTCGAGTTCATCTTTCATTTTTACTACACATTGCTGAATACCTGCATCATAGGCTTTACTGCCGGTGGTATTTATTTCCCGGCCAATTTCCTGCAGCAGGAAGGAAAGTTTTTTACCCTTGCTTTCTTCGGGTCCGTTCAGCATTTCCTTAAAATATTCGCAATGCTGGCGCAGGCGTATCTGCTCTTCATGAATGTCTATTTTTTCCATGTAGTAAATGAGCTCCTGCTCCAGCCGGTTGCCATCAATATTTTCTTTACCTACATGTTCATTTAATAACTGGTGAATCTCTTCTTTTATTTTCACCTTCCTGGCAGGCTCCAGTTGTAATATATTTTCTTCCTGTTCTTTTATTTTATCAATTCGTAATAAAAGATCTTTTTCAAGAGAAACGCCTTCTTCAACTCTATGTGCATTCAACTCTTTTAGTGCCGCTAAAAGCACCTGCTTGAATTCCTGGTAATCTTTTTCATCGAGCATATCGGTAGCAGGGCTCACCACTTCGGGCAACCTTAATAATGCACTTAACACAGAATTGGTATCGATGTTTAATTCAGCGGCCAGGGTTTCAATTTGCCGGTAATAAGATTTGATCAGTTCAGTATTTATCACCACCGGTTTGGAAGCGCCGTTTTGTTTTAAGGTGATGTAACAATCAATGCTTCCCCTGTTCAATTGTTCCTGTAAAGTATTTCGTATTTCAAATTCATAAGGCTTTAGCATGGGTGGAAGTTTCAACTGCAACTCGAGTTGTTTGCCATTGAGTGCTTTTATTTCCACCAGGTAGGTTTTATCGCCTATCGTTTGTTCTGCCCTTCCGAAACCCGTCATTGATTTTAGCATGCGTTGTATTTTATACAGATTATATTTTTATAACCCTGCAGTAAGTTAATTGATATCAGGAGTTTTTTAAAAATAAAAAAGCTGATGATCGTAAAAAATTATTCCATTAAAAAAGCCCGGCGAAGTACCAGGCTTTAATATATGTATGGGTTAGTAAGTACGGGAACAAATTTCCCTCACACAATATTAAAAATAATTTTCCCTAACCAAAAAATTTTTGCCAATTATTTTATACACATTTTTTTATGGGCTGTTGATAAGTGAAATGAGTTTTCATTGGTTTTGTATTACAAGTTGGTGGTATAAATTCCAGGGCAGCATGTTTTTTTTATTTTACCATTCGCCTGTAACATCGATGAACACAGCACTTGCGGGTAATGGTATCAACAGCGCCATGATGTGCACGGTTGTAATTGAGTTTACGCTATAAAGAAAATCATGGTTGTTTTTTGTATATTTTTTCGCAAAAAATATTTCTTAAAATATACTTCTTTGCATGGCTATGGAGCCGTTAATTCCCATAAATGAAACATCTTACCTTTGAAAAAAAATTACCATGAAGTTTCCTTCGCCTGTTTCCATGCAATGGATAGCCGAACTTATCGACGCAAAAATTATTGGCAATACCTCCGGCGAAGCAACCGGCATCAACGAAATTCATAAGGTAGAAAAAGGTGATCTTGTTTTTGTAGATCATCCAAAATATTACGACAAGTGTATCAACAGTGATGCAAGTTTTATCATCATCAATGCCGAAAGAGATGTGCCCGAAGGAAAAGCATTGTTGCTAACAGACGATCCTTTTGAAGCCTATTGTAAAATTGTAAAACATTTTCGCCCTTTCGTTGCCAACGAAAAAATGATCAGCGAGAGCGCAATGATTGGAGCTGGAACTTATGTTTATCCTTCTGCTTACATCGGTCACCATGTTCGCATCGGGAAAAATTGTACAATACATCCACAGGTAAGCATCATGGATTATTGCGAAATTGGAGATAACGTAATTATTCAATCGGGAACGGTGGTAGGATCCGATGCATTTTATTATAACACAAAAAAGAACAGGGATGTGTGGTATAAAAAAATGCCGAGTTGCGGAAGGGTTATCATAGAAGATGATGTTGAAATTGGTGCGGGTTGCACCATCGACAGGGGAGTGAGTCATGATACTATTCTCGGCCAGGGTTGTAAACTCGATAACCAGATACATATCGGTCATGATACGGTGCTCGGGAAAAATTGTTTGCTGGCTGCGCAGGTCGGAATTGCCGGGGTAGTAACCGTAGAAGATGGCGTTACCATCTGGGGGCAGGTAGGGGTAAGTAAAACCCTTACCATCGGAAAAAATGCAGTTTTACTTGCCCAGTCGGGAGTACCCGGGGACCTGGAAGGCGGCAAAATATACTTTGGCTCCCCGGTGGAAGAAGCTTCTGTAAAAAAGAGGGAGCTGGTATGGGTTAAACGTATCCCCCAACTTTGGGAAAAAGTAATGGGAAAATAATTTATTCCTCCTGGTGGATCCACTCTACCTGGCCAAAATCAAAACTTCGATGGAGGCTGTCAACAGTTATCAACTGCCCAAAATTATTCACCGATAACAGCCGGGTGGCAAAAACGGCATTGTCTTTTTTCAATTTAACCTGCTGGTCTTTTTTATACAACACCTGGTTATAGTTTTCCAGCAGCTGGGCTGCATCGTTTTCTGTAAATCGATCAATGCGCTCTACCAAAAATTGATGCAGTTCCCTGGCCAGCACCAGGGGTTCATAGTTTTCCCGGGCGGTAACCTGCTTCAGCGAAATGGCCCTGTTAAGATCGGCCTCAAACATAGTTTGATTTACATTAATGCCAATTCCTACTACCGCCCAGTTCCATTTGTCGCCGCCGTAGTTATTTTCAATAAGGATGCCTCCTGTCTTTCTGTCACGCCAATAAAGGTCATTTGGCCATTTAATATAAAAGGCTTCGCCGGTGATTTTATGCAGAAATTCGGTACAGGTAGTTGCCACCAAGGCGCTCAGCAAAAAAGGATTTTGCACCAAAGCGGCTGCAGGCTTTAATATTACACTTAATAGAATATTGTTCCCGGGTTCACTTTTCCATTGCTTGCCCCTTTGCCCTTTTCCCGCCGTTTGCTCGTGCGCAAACCAGGCCATTCCATGGATAGCCATTCCTTCATGTATCCGGGCCATGGCATAGTTGTTGGTGCTATCGGTGCTATTGAGGATATTAAATAAATTGGGCTCAGTCATATGGGCAGTGGGAATAAAGAAGTAGTATTTTTGATATAACTTGCAAGCTAAATAGAAATAGCATTACACACAAAGGCTTTTGCTATTTATAAAAACAAAAAATTATAGATATTGAACAATCTTGAAGCACTAAAAAGCCGAAAAAAGAATAGCAACACCCGCCTTACACGGAACAGCAAAATTTTTAAAGCCATCATTGATGCCATCCATGAAAAAAAGGGAGAAAATGTCATTAGCCTCGATCTTAGAAAGATACCCGAAGCTGTGGCCGACTTTTTTGTGATTTGTGAAGCAAACAACCCCACCCAGTTAAAAGCAATTGCAGATTTTGTGGAGTATGATGTAAAAGAAAAAACAGGCGAATTGGTTTACAAACACGAGGGTAAGCAAGGCCTGCAATGGATACTGATCGATTATGTAAACATAGTTGTGCATGTAATGTTAACCGAAACACGAAAATTTTATCAACTGGAGGAAATGTGGAGCGATGCGCCGCTGATGGAACATCCCTTTAAATAATCAATACCCCGACACTTAAATTAAGCAATGGCACAACAAGATATGGATCAATCAAGCAAAAGAAAAACGCCTGGTAATACACCTTCATCTGGCGAAGAACCTGAAAAGAGAAAACCAGGACTAAATATATACTGGATCTACGGGCTGATATTTTTATCAATCATTTCATACACTTTATTCAGGGGGGTAAACAGCTCCGGCCTGCCTACTGAGCAACTGAAGTTTTACGAAATGGTAAAGCAGGGCGACGTGTCCATGATAAAAACCATCCGTAATCAAAAGCTGGTAAGGGTATTTCTAAAAAAAGATAGCGTAGAAAAAAAGGCTGCACTGTATAAGCAATTACTCAACAGCCCCGAGGATGAGAAAAAATATGATAATGTGGTAAAAGCAAATCCTCCGCAACTCTATTTTAATATTATTGACGATAAAACTTTTGCTACGCAAATGGCGGAGTTTTATAAGGCTAATCCCTCCGTAGCCCAGGTATCTGATGTTCCCGATGACGAAGGAGAAGTGCTCGGGCAGTTACTTACAACGCTGCTTCCATTTATCCTGATCGCATTTTTATTTATTATGATGATGCGAAAAGTGGGTGGACCAGGCGGTGGTGGCGGACCTGGCGGTATTTTTAATATTGGCAAGTCGAAAGCAACTCTTTTTGAAAAGGGTACCAAAGTAAATATCAACTTCAGCGATGTTGCCGGCCTGGATGAAGCAAAAGTGGAAGTAATGGAAATCGTTGACTTTTTAAAGAATCCTAAAAAGTACACCGCACTCGGCGGTAAAATACCCAAAGGAGCACTATTGGTAGGCCCTCCGGGTACCGGTAAAACTTTGCTGGCAAAAGCAGTGGCCGGTGAAGCCCAGGTTCCTTTCTTTAGC
>CBFGLL010000036.1:0-14613 GCA_965649585.1 uncultured Chitinophagaceae bacterium
TTGCCGGCAATTTTATAACCGCTCATACTCCTTGAGCCACTATTAACCTGGTATAAGGTTTTTGCATCATGATGCACGGCAATAGCCGAAGGTCCATTACCCGTGGCGGCTGCCATCTTTTCCTTCAACTCCAGTGCCCCATATTTATCCATAACAAAGGATGAAATAGAATTACTTCCGGGGTTGAGCGCATACACAATTTGTTCGTATGCCGCCACCCGTGAAGTACCGGTTTGTTGCGCACAAAGCGGACCGCTGATGGGGTATCCCACCCCCCAGGCATTATAAGAAGAAACCGTGCCCTGCTCCGCTACATTATTTTTTGCCTGGCTCATCACTATATAATTGCCCACAAAACAAAATCCACCCGGCGTTTCACCTGATGACAAATAGCTGGAGGGAGGATAAGGCCTGCCACTGCCATCCATTAAATAACAAGTCACCGTATTGGCAGCGCTTTCGGTCACCACCAGCATCTGCCCGTTTGGGGTAAAGGAAATTTGTGCCGGCATAGCATTAGGCTTACTAAGCGCTCTTCCGGAATTGGATATAACGCTGAAAATACCCTGGTTGTTTACATAATAACCACTGATGGATGAACTGCCGGCATTCACTACGTATACCCTGTTTTGAAAAGCAGTAATGCTCACCGGTAATGCTCCCCCGGCATCTATTGTATCGGCAAAGCGAAGCGTACCATTATTAAGGATTTCAAAAGACGCAATAGTATTTGTACCGGCATTTACGGCAAATAACCAGTTATTTAAAATCGTAAGGGAACCCTGTGATTGAAGACTGGTGCCGCTTCCGCCACCCCTTGCAGCATAAGAAGCTTCTAATTGAATAGCCCCGTTATTTTGTTGGGAAAAAGCGAGTATCATATTTTGAGCGGCATCATTACTCATGCTGTAGATCATTCGTTTCTGGCTGCCTGCTCCAGGGCGACTATGTTTTGAATCAAAATCTTGCCGGGGAACCTCTTTGCTGCATGACAATATGAATACAACCGCCACGAGTAGTTGGATAATTAGTTTCATAAAAAAGGGTTTTATGATGAATAAATTGATGAAGCATGCCAAATGGATGCATAGCCTTTCACCAGGATGATTTCTTCATCAAGGGCAACAAGAGGAAATAAGAGAGTTTTGTTTGGAGGGGGTTATCAATAGGGATTTACAGATGTACTAAAGTTAACCTATTTTCATGAAGTTTCCTATGCATTTTTCCCCCCAAAAAAAGCGACCGTCCAGGGACAGTCGCTTATAAAACGTTCAATAGTTTTTAGATAGAGGGAGGTAAAAATTTAATCAATTGATTAATCTCTATTTCGACTTTTTCTTCAATAAACCCGATGTGATATCGGTATCTATATTCCTGATGTCATCTTCCGAAATAGTATCATTGATGTCACTTAAGTGCTTATCAATCTTCAGCTTTGTTTTTTTATCCTGGTATTTTTCCAGTAATGTAGGCGGAAGGTTGCTGGCGTGTGGTTCCTGTAGCGAAATAGCGGGAGACTTCATCTTGTTGCTGTTTTTGAGTTAAAACAATGTGCTAAACAACACAAAATCCTCCACAATTCATACCAAAACCGGTATGGTAACAATTAATTAATATTGGCCCGCTTTAAAGGCTCCATTAAAGCGGGCTTTTTTATATTGATTAGCTTTATTTTGCCTTTGATTTCGGCGCTGTTTTCTTAACAGCTTTGGGATGCACCAATTTCATTTCCTTCACCAGGTGACCGGCACCTGCAAATTTGTCCACAATAAATAACACATATCTTATATCTACCATGATGTTGCGGCAGATGGAAGCATCGTAATTAATATCGCTCATCGTGCCCTCCCATACCCTATCGAAATTGAGACCGATGAGGTTGCCATATGCATCCAATGCAGGACTTCCGCTATTGCCACCGGTAGTGTGGTTGCTCGCAATAAAACAAACCGGCATTTTCCCTTTTTCGCCATATACACCATAATCCTTTTTCGCATGCAGTTGCCTTAGTTTTTCAGGCACGTCAAATTCATAATCGCCGGGTTTATATTTTTCCATTACACCATCCAGGTTGGTAGAATAGCCATAGGTAACACCATCTCTTGCATGGTAGCCGCCCACCTGCCCGTAGGTAACCCTTAATGTACTGTTGGCATCAGGATAAAAGGTTTTTTCTTTCATCACATCCATCTGTGCCTGCGTGTAAGTACGCTGTAATTTTGCGATACGGCTCTGCATTTCGGCAGAGGGAGCTTGTACCGCCGATTGATAATGTTTCTGCAATTCCACCAGGGTTTGCACCAGTTCATAGCCCTTTATGGCTGCCACCACTTCTGCAGCGGGTTTTTCCAAAAGTGTTTTTATAGATGGCGCATGGTATAGTTCTGCCTTTGCGTATAACCGGTTGGCCAACGCCTCGTAACTATTGCCGTCATTTTTTAAACGATCTGTAAATGCTGTGGAAACAAATTGTGCAGGCTGATCGTTTACATACAATGGCATCAGGGTTTCAAATAATTTTTTATCAACCACCACGTTAAATTCACCGAGGAAATTCTCGAGGAAACCTTTTACTGCGTTGAGCCTTTGTTTGTAGCCATTTTCCCCGTTGTTATCATAAGCAGTGGCCAATGAGTTGAGTTGTGCAGCAATGGTAAATAATTCCACTTTGCTGATGATCTCTGTATAATAATCCCTGGCCAGGCCATAGGATTCGAAAGCCTTGTACTCCTTATCCAGGTCGCTCAACAGGTTTGCGTATGTTGCAAAAGAGGGATTGGCATTCACTCTTTGCTGGAAGGTATTTTCGTAATTTACTTTTTTGCCGTAGGCATTGGTACGGGTGAGACCTAGCACTTCTCCCTGCCATTTTTTATACGCATTTTGAATGGATGCATATTTTGCGGCATACTGAATTTTGATACCTTCATCCTTACGCATATAACCATCAATTACCTGGAGGGCTTTATCCCTGATGGCAATTTTTGCTGGATCATTAACGGTGCGGATCTGCTCAACCGCCGCACTGTGCAGGTATTGTGTGGTTCTGCCGGGGAAGCCAAACACCATTGTAAAATCTTTTTCGCTGATACCATCCAGTGAGATGCTTAATGAACGTTTAGGCACATAAGGAACATTATCGGGCGAATATTCTGCGGGCTGGTTATTTTTATCGGCATAAATGCGGAACATACTGAAATCGCCGGTATGCCTTGGCCAAACCCAGTTGTCGGTATCCTTACCAAAATTACCGATGCTACTGGGTGGTGCACCCACCAACCTTACATCACGATAAGTTTCTGTAACAAATAAAAAATATTGATTGCCTTCAAAAAAAGCACGGGTCATCACGTCCTGCTTTGCTTCTTTGCTGGCGTTCTTTCTCGCTTCCGCCAGGTTTTTATCGATGAGGCTCTGTCTTTCTTTTTCATCCATAGATGGAGATACGCCCTTCATGGCCGCAGCTGTTACGTCGTCGATGCGTACAATAAAAGTGACAAACAATCCTTTGTTGGGTAATTCCTCGCCGTAGTTTTTAGCCCAGAATCCATCCCGGATATAGTTTTTTTCTATGGAGGAATGATTTTGTATTACATCAAAGCCACAGTGATGGTTGGTTAGCACAAGGCCTTTATCACTGATCACTTCACCAGTACAAAATCCACCAAAACTTACAATAGCATCTTTCAAACTACTCTTGCTGATGCTATAAATATCGGAGGCACTTATTTTCATGCCCAGTTGCCTCATGCGGGCTTCGTTCAGTTTTTGTAACAGTTGCGGCAACCACATACCTTCATCGGCACGAAGCGGTTGGGTAACAAATAACAAAAAAACAATAGAAAGAATTTTTACATATCTCATGCATCAAAATTTAGAGCGTGAAGATACGAAGGACGAGGAAGTTGCACAGCGAAAATCGAAATACGCTGGCACCAAATGTATGAATGGCCAGTTGGGAATATACAGGCTGCAGCGAAAGCTTTTACAAAGAAATTAACCGCTGCTCATTCACGCTTTTATTCGCAGCTTCCAGGATGCGGATCACATCCCTGCCCTGCTCTGCGGTTACAGGCAACGGCTGTTGATGCCTTACAGATTGGTAAATGGCTTCGTAATAAGCAGTATAGTTTCCTTTTTGCGATGGAATCTTTTCCCGGAGGATCTTACCCTCCTGTTCCGTATGCAACAAACCTTTTTCAGATTCGGGTTCAATGCCATAAGCTTCGTCTGTTGGCAGCATGCCGCCCTGCAATTGTAGTTCCTGCACGTCGGTTTTTGGTTTGATAAAAGATCCTTTACTACCGTGGATAATATAGCCTGGCAATGCTTCCCGCACCTGGTAACTTCCTTTTATTCTTACCCGCTTGCCCGGGTAATACAACAGTATTTCAAAATAATCATCCACCTGCGAAATAGGCCGCATGGCAGTAATATCTGCAAACAAGGCAGCCGGCCAGCCAAATAATTGGAGTGCCTGGTCAATTAAATGCGAACCAAGGTCGTACAAAGCTCCCACTCCCGGCACCGCAGTTTCTTTATGTAGTTTGGGACTTAGTTCCTGCTTATACCTGTCAAAATGAAACTCCGCTTCTATAATATCGCCCAACAGTTGCTGGTCGAGCACCTGTTGAATGGTTTTATAATCGCTGTCGTACCTGCGGTTATGAAAAACGGACAACAACCTGTTTTGTACTTTGGCTAATTCAATCAGCTCATCTGCTTGCTCAACACTCACTGTAAAAGGTTTTTCGCAGATAACATTTTTACCTGCCAGCAATGCTGCTTTGCAAAAATCAAAATGCGTTGTGTTGGGTGTATTTACAATAACCAATTCAACGTCCTTTGCCGCCAGCAGGTCTTCAAGCGTTCTGTAGGTTTGCACATGTGGATATGCTATTGCGGCTTTATTGCCGGATCTTTCCAAAACAGCAGTGAGTTCAAACCCGGGATGCGTGCTGATAAAGGGCGCATGAAAAACCTTTCCACTCATTCCAAAAGAACACAAAGCGGTTTTTATTTTTTGCATGCTAAAAAAATTGAAGAAGGTTTTATTCTGATCCTTTAAGATCATCGCTGCCAAAACTAAAGGGCAGAAGGTCGGTAACTTTATCAATCACATAAACCGGTCCGCTCATTCCTGATAAGATCAAACGGATCGGTTGCTTCATGCGCACTTCGTACTCTGTTAAAGCCTGGCGGCACATACCGCAGGGCGAAACAGGTTTATCACTCTTGCCATCGTGGCCGTGGTAACTGATCGCAATGGTTTTGATTGGTTCATTTCGATACACTACCGACGCTGCGCTGAGTAACACTCTTTCTGCACAAATGGTAACAGGGTAAGATGCATTTTCCTGGTTGGTGCCGCTAATGGTTTCACCATTGCTCAATTGGGCAACAGCACCCACGTTAAATTGGCTATAGGGTGCGTAAGCAGCAGCGGTTACTTTGCGGGCTGCTTCCAGCAATGCCGCATCAGATGGGTCTAAATCCGCCGCTGACTCAAACACTTCATATTCAAATGACAGTTTATGTTTCTGCATTCAGTCAGTTTTTATTGAGATAAAAAATCCTTTCGGTATTGCTACTCGAAAGGATTGGCGTACAATATAGTAAATTTTGGAGGAAGTTCAAAAAACGTTCAAACATGCGGACTCTGAACTCTGAACATTCAACTCGCAACTCTACCTTATCCGGTTAAATATTCTCTTCCACCTTGGCCCGTTTTCCCAACTAAACCAAATGAGGGAAGCTTTACCTACCACATGATCTTCCGGCACAAAACCCCAGAAACGGCTGTCTAATGAATTATGACGGTTATCACCCATCATAAAATAATAATTCATTTTAAAAGTGTATTGGGTAGTTTCTTTATCGTTGATAAATATTTTTCCACTGTTGATCACCACATCATTTGCCTCGTACACTTCAATACACCTCCTATATCTTATTAAATTATCCGGCGTTAGCTGGATAGTAGCTCCTTTGGCCGGAACCCAGATAGGTCCGTAATTATCAGGCCCCCATTGGTTTGTAGTGTCGGTATAATAAGGAAACAGCGTAAACTCCGGCGAAGTGTTGGCTGCTCTTGTATCATTATAATGAGTAAACAAAGCCCTATTGGCAGCACTCAGGTTTTTCATTTCTTCATTGGTAATGGTTACCAGTTTTCCATCCTCCCGCAAATCGTTTTGCGATTCTCTTACATGAATTCCAAGTGGTGCAAGACTTTCTTCCGTAACCATCGTTTTACCTGGGTTGCTGTAATAATATAAACGTTGTATGTGCGGAAAATCATTTTCGTTTTGTGGGGTGCCGTTGGTAAACACACGACCATCAATTACCTGCAACGTGTCGCCCCCAATTGCAACACAGCGTTTGATAAAATTTTCTCTCTTATCAACCGGCCTTGTTATAATTTTTGATCCAAAACGATTCCACAATTCATCCCGGCCAATGGCTCTTTCGGCCTGGTAGTAGGTCATCTGGCTGCCAAATTCAGGCATATCAATGAGGGTGTCATTCACGGGGAAATTAAAAACCACCACATCATTTCTTTTCACGGGTTCTGCAAACCAGCGTTTGTATGGAATATGAATAGCCTCGCTATAACTTTTTGTATTTAAACCGGGAATGGTATGATGCACAAAAGGCATGGCAATGGGTGTATTGGGAATGCGTGGTCCATAACTGAACTTGCTTACAAATAAAAAATCATTCACCAACAAAGTTTTCTCCATGGAAGGAGTGGGTATGGTGTAAGCTTCAAAAACAAATGTACGTATGAGAGTGGCGGCTACTACGGCAAAAGCTGCAGCATCAATCCATTCTCTTGCGCCGGATTTTTTATAATTGTCGACTACTTTTTTGCCTGCAAATCTTTCGTTGTCGCTAAAACCCAGGTAAGGGAAATAAATGAATGGAAGAAAACGGTAAGCGCATGATGCCCTACACCAAAACGGCCGAAATGTTCTACAAACTTAATGCAGATCCAGATAGTGATAAACTGGCCGGCGATAGGAATGAACTGTAAAAAGAACCAGATCCTTTTCAGTTCCATTTTTTCAACCATGCACCAGGTGTTGTAAAAAGGAATGAGGGCTTTCCAGGGAGCAATACCTGCTTTTTTAAACATGCCATACAAACCGATATGCCAGCCAATGGTGGCAACAATCAAAATAATCCAGCCTATACTCATACTGTGTAGATATTAATCAGGCGCAAATCTACAATTCCATATTTAAATCAATGCGCCATGCAGCAGGCTTCAACGCCTGCTGTGTTATTTAACTAATTTTTGGGTGTTACATAGCTTTCTACGTCTTCCAGGGTAATGGTTTTGCCGCTTAATATAATAAGCCGCTCCACCACATTGCGTAGCTCCCGAATGTTTCCGCTCCAGTCGTAAGCCTGCAAAGCATCCATCGCTTTTTTATCAACCTGCTTTACAGGCTGGCCATAATCAGCAGCAATTAATTCGAGGAAATAATTTACCAGATGCGGCACGTCTTCCCTTCTTTCATTAAGAGAAGGCACATGAATGATGATTACGCCCAAACGATGGTAAAGGTCCAGGCGGAAGGTTTTTGCTTCTACCTCTTTCAACAGGTCTTTATTGGTTGCTGCAATTACACGCACATCTACGTTAATATCCTTATCGGCACCTACCCTTGTTATTTTTCCTTCTTGCAATGCACGTAACACTTTTGCCTGTGCACTCAGGCTCATGTCGCCAATTTCATCGAGGAACAAAGTACCTCCATTGGCTTGCTCAAATTTACCGATGCGCTGCTTGATGGCCGATGTAAAGGATCCTTTTTCATGGCCAAACAATTCACTTTCTATCAGCTCGCTTGGGATGGCAGCGCAGTTCACTTCTACCATCGGGCCGCTGTTGCGGTTACTTTTTTCGTGTATCCACCTTGCCACTAATTCTTTACCTGCACCGTTTTCGCCTGTGATGAGCACACGTGCATCAGTTGGCGCTACCTTATCAATAGTGTCTTTAATTTTTTTGATTGGCCCACTCTCTCCCACCATTTCCTGCACCTTACCCACTTTGCGTTTCAGTACTTTTGTTTGCGTTACCAGGTCTTGTTTTTCGGTGGCATTACGAAGGGTGATGAGTAAACGATTCAAATCTGGTGGCTTGCTGATATAATCGAAAGCGCCTTTTTTAACGGCTTCCACTGCGGTATCAATATTTCCATGCCCGCTGATCATAATGATAGGCGTATCGCTGTTGATCTCTTTTGCCTTCTCTAAAAATTCTATACCATCTAGTTTTGGCATTTTGATATCACACAAAACAAGGTCATAATTTCTGTCGGAAAACTTTTTGAGACCTTCTTCGCCGTCTGCTGCTTCGTCTATTTTATACCCTTCAAAACTTAATATTTCTGTAAGCGTTTTTCTGATAGCTTTTTCGTCGTCGATGATCAGGATTGTTGCCATTCGTGTTGTTTGATTATGGAAAAGATGCCCGATGGCATCTTAGACGTTCAAAAATAGTCATTATGTTGCTAAAACCATTTGCCACAGCCTTAATAATGACCATCTTTTCCTGCAATGGAATTCAATCGCAGGAGAATAACCAAATGGCTCCCTCTGCCCGGGTTAACAGTACCCCGTTCTACTATCCTGAAATAGGCTCCATTCCTCCACCAGATGGCTATGAAAGAAAAACCTTTGCCGATGGGAGTTTTGGAAACTGGTTACGGAATTTGAAGCTCAAGAAAAACAACACAGTGTACCTGTATAATGGAACGGTAAAGCCTAACCAGTCGGCGCAGTTTGCGGTGCTCGACATATCCGTAGGCGATCGTGACCTGCAACAATGCGCCGACGCAGCCATGCGCCTGCGGGCAGAATATTTGTTTGAAAAAAAAGCCTATGATCAAATTAGGTTTGTTGATAATGAAGGCGGAGTGTACCGGTTTAAAGCGCCCTTTAGCCGGCATAATTTTGACAGCTACCTGGCGAGAGTATTTGGTATGTGTGGTACGGCATCTCTCAGCAAACAAATGCGAACGATCGAAGCAGGTGAACTTAAACCAGGAGATTTGTTGTTAAAAGGAGGTTTCCCCGGTCATGCGGTGATGATTGTTGACATGGCAATCAATTCATCGGGAGAAAAAATGTACCTGCTGGCGCAGAGTTATATGCCTGCACAGGATATACATGTGTTGGTGAACCCGAATGATGAAAAACATTCGCCCTGGTACAGCATTAATAGTGAACAAATAATTGAAACCCCGGAATGGACCTTTACCAGCAGCCAGTTAAAAACCTGGTAGTATCAATGGAGAGAACGGGTAAGGGCGACGGCTTTTGCATTTTGGGGATGAATAAAAATAAAATCTACCACCGTAGCATCATGGCCCGAAGCGCTTTGAAGCAGCTTTCCATTTGCTAGGTGATATTGCGTATAACCAATGCCGGTTAAAAAATCTTCCACTACTTTTTTTTGCGTTCCTCAGGACTCCACCTGTATAATTGGTTTATGTTTTTCTAATACCGGTTTCATTTCCGGCAAAACGTATTCTTCATAACCTTCTATATCACATTTTAAAAAATCGAGGCGATCCAGGTCTTTAAACAGTTCACTGCCCTTCTTCATCTGTGCGTTAAACTTAAACCCGTACTCGTCCAGGTTACCATGGGTATTGCTGTCGTACACGTTTGGCAAACCGGTGGAGAGGTAGCTTAAGTTTTTGGGTATCACGAGGGTGATCTCTTTTTCTTCTGTACCTAAAGCATAAGGCAGAATGTTGACATGCTTTTTATCTTTCAATCGCCATTGCAGAATTTCATTAAAAGGGATCACCGGTTCCACCGCATACAGCTTGCCAGTGGGCCCAATCCATTGCTGCAGCAGGTTGGAGTAATAACCAAGATTTGCACCGAGATCAATGACGGTATCCCCTTTTTCCACCAGGTTTTTTGCAAAATAATGATAGCGGTATGCAGCATTGTTTTTAAGCAATCCTGTTTTGTATAAAGTAAGAAAGGAACTGTTTAAAAACTTCAAATAGTTTTTCTGGCTTAAAGTTTTGTACAGTATTTTATTGATGATACCCATAGTAACCTACGTAATGTGCTGCTAAATTGCCAGCAAAATTAGGGATTTACAATGCTTAGGAAGCTGTAATGATTTTAAAGGTGGTTGGGTTTGAAGGTTTCCAGTTTTTTATCAATCTTTTTTAGAAGTTCCAGCTGCTTTTGCTGGGTTTCAAAAATGCTGCGGATTTCTTCCTGCTCAAGCAGGTCGAGCTTTTCGTGCAAACGCCTGATCTGCATTTCCGCTTTGAGGTTGATCATATAATCATTTTCGCTCCGCTTCCTGTCTTTTTCTTCCTGGCGGTTCTGGCTCATCATGATGATGGGCGCCTGCATGGCTGCTATACAACTCAATACCAGGTTCATTAAAATAAAGGGATAAGGATCAAACCGCATGGACAGCATGGCAATGGAATTAAAACTAATCCAAAGAAACAGGAAGCCTGCAAATAATAAAATGAATTTCCAACTGCCACCAAATGAAGCCACTTTATCGGCGAGCTTTTGGCCAAAACTATCCGGCGCTACATGCGGGTTCTCCACCTGGTCCATGATCGTTTTTTCTTCTTTTATCGACTTCTCTACTATCTCTCTTAACCTATCGGCATACACTTTTTCATCTGCCTTTATTTGCGCAGCAATACTTCTTCTTGACATAGCATCAAAATTTTTATAAATATACCGATGAAAGATGATGCACTACTCAGCTGTATGACATAGCGTATAGAACTCATTCACCCATCCCTTCTCCATCGGCGGTTTTGCTGCTGTTTTTCAGCATATCCTGTATACTGTTGAGTTCCGCAGTGGTAAAGTAACGCCATTTGCCCGGCAGTATGCCGCTAAGGGTAATGTTCATGATCCTGATACGTTTTAAAGAAGTAACCCTGTAGTCTAACGCTTCGCACATGCGCCTGATCTGCCGGTTTAGTCCCTGGGTAAGAATAATCCTAAACCTGTTATCGCCCTCCTGTTTCACAAAACATTTTTGCGTGGTAGTGCCCATGATACGAACACCCTCTCTCATTTTTTTTATAAAATCAAGTGTGAGGGGTTTGTCAACGGTAACGATATATTCTTTTTCATGCCCGTTGCCCGCCCTCAGAATTTTGTTGACAATATCACCATCATTCGTTAGGAAGATCAGGCCTTCACTTAACTTATCGAGCCTGCCGATAGGAAAGATCCTTGTTTTATGATTGATAAAATCTACAATATTGGTTTTGTCTTTGTGATCGGTAGTGCAGGTAATTCCTTTGGGTTTATTAAAAGCAAGATAAACGGCAGCGACCTTTTTTTTGCCGATTCGTTCCCCGTCAATTTTTACAATATCACCATCCTTTACCCTGTTGCCTTTATGCGCATCCTGGTCGTTAATGGTAACCCTGCATTCTTCTATGTAACGGTCTGCCTCTCTCCTGCTGCAAAAACCGGTATCGCTGATATATTTATTTAAGCTGGTATCCATTACACAAACATTTATAAAAAGGATCGATTGGTTTTTTAGAATTACTAAAAATAGTTACCAATCTCATTTTAATTTCAATTATTGTTGAGAACCTACCGACCAGAGATTTCCTGCAAAGTCTTTGAAAGTACCCCTGATATCCGGGTCATTGTCTTTTCTCGTGGGCGTTTCTATTCCTTCGCAGCCTGCATTGATCGCCCGGTTAAAAGCCAGGGCAACATCGGCAACGTACACATGCACTACGGTTGTATTTGGTGGGTATCGTTTATTACTATCTGCTACCATTACAATAGTGTCATCAATTCTTACTTCTGCATGCATGATCTTTCCGCCTGGTAAATCGAACCTGCGGCAAACCGTGGCGTCGAAAATAAAAGCGAGGAGATCAATAAATTTTTGCGCTCCATCAATAATAAAATAAGGAGAGAGCGAATTATATCCATCAGGTTTGAAAGAATGAGCAGCCATTTTTTATGTAAAGCTAAGGATAGCCATAAAAAAAGCGGGAAACAATGTTTCCCGCAATATCATTTACCCAGAAAGGCCTATTCTTTCATTTCGCCGGCTTCTTCTTGTTTGGGCTTTTCTTCTTTTATCATTTTACCAATATCATTTGCTTTTTTGGCGGCTTTCTGAGACTTGGGTGCAAACATCACAAGCATTCTTTTACCCTCCATCTTTGGCATACCTTCCAATGCGCCTACTTCTTTTAAGCTATCAGCAAACTTCAGCAATAAAAGTTCACCTCTTTCTTTAAACATGATGGCACGGCCCTTAAACTGTACGTGCGCTTTAACCTTATCGCCTTCTTTCAAAAACTTTTCGGCATGTTTTACTTTAAATTCAAAGTCGTGATCATCTGTATTGGGTGTAAAACGAATCTCCTTCACCTCGCTGGTTTTGGCTTTCGCTTTCATTTCCTTTTTCTTCTTCTTTTCCTCGTACAGGAACTTGTTGTAATCGATAATCCTGCACACCGGTGGCGCAGCACCTGGAGAAATTTCTACGAGATCAAGCGCCTGGTCTTGTGCAATTTTCATTGCTTCGGGAGTAGCATAAACACCTGGGGTAACGTTTTCGCCTACGAGCCTTACTTCCGGCACACGGATCATGTGGTTGGTACGGTGTTCTTGTTGTTGTTCTTTTCTAAAACGGGGGTTAAATCCACCTTTTGATTTGTTGGGAGGAAATGCCATTGAATGTTTTTGGTTTACAATATGCCTGTTTGTTTTTACAGACAGGCAAAAATATAAAAATCTGGCATGTAAGCAAGTTTTGGGCAATATAAAAGGGCCTAAACTTACGTTAAGGCCCTAAATTTTTGATTTCGTTGACTAATCGGCTCTTCTCTCCGCAATTTCTGCAACTACAGCGGCTACAAATTCAGAAAGATCCTGCATTCCGGTATCGCCTTTACCCTGCCGGCGCACCGAAACTTTGGTTTCATTCATATCTTTTTCGCCCACCACCAGCATGTAAGGAACTTTTGCAAGTTCGGTATCCCGGGTCTTTTTACCGATCTTTTCATTCCTGTCGTCAATTTCCACCCGCACGCCCGCAGCAAACAAGGCTTTGCGCACCTGCTCTGCATAATCCATGAACTTATCGCTGATGGGTAGAATTTTCACCTGCAGCGGTGCCAGCCACAACGGGAACTTACCTGCGTAATGCTCGAGCAGGAACCCGATAAAACGCTCATGGGTGCCCAAGGGAGCCCGGTGAATGATCAGCGGTATCTCCGGCTCATTATTCTGGTTGGTAAATGACAATTTGAAACTGCGTGATTGCGCAAAATCTACCTGGTTGGTGGCCAGTGTAAACTCACGGCCAATGGCGCTCCAAATCTGTACGTCGATCTTGGGTCCATAAAATGCGCCCTCACCCTTCACTTCCACAAAAGGAACACCGGTTTCAATCAACACTTCTCTTACCAGTTGTTCCGTTTCTAACCAAAGTTCTGGTTCGTTCACATATTTCTGCCCCAGTTTTTCGGGATCGTGTAAACTCAGGCGCATCACATATTTTTCTATACCGAATATTTTGAAATATTTCAGGTACATATCATTCACTGCTTTGAACTCCTGTGCAAATTGTTCTTTGCTGCAGTAGATATGCGCATCATTCATGTGAAGGCAACGAACCCTCATTAAACCAAATAATTCACCACTTTGTTCATAACGATAACAGGTACCGTATTCGGCAATACGGTAAGGAAGGTCTTTATAACTCTTGTGCTCAGCATCAAAAATTTTGTGGTGATGCGGGCAATTCATTGCTTTTAAATAATAACGTTCTCCATCCAATTCCATGGGAGGAAACATGCTATCTGCATAATAAGGTAAGTGACCACTGGTGAGGTACATACTTTCTTTTGCGATATGCGGCGTTACTACCCTTTTGTACCCGGCTGCAAGTTCAGTTTCTTTGGCAAGTTTTTCCAACTCTTCAATGATCACTGTTCCGTTGGGCATCCATAGTATTAAACCCGGGCCCACATTGTCATCCATGGTGTAAATGCCCATCTCCTTGCCAAGTTTGCGGTGATCTCTTTTCCTGGCTTCTTCCAGCATGTTTAAATATTCATCGAGCTCTTTTTGCGCAGGGAATGTAACGCCATACACACGGGTAAGCTGTTTATTTTTTTCATCACCTTTCCAGTAGGCACCGGCCACACTGGTGAGTTTAATGGCTTTAATAGCACCGGTGGTTGGAATATGCGGACCACGACAGAGGTCTGTAAACCCGCCCTGGGTATAAAAAGTAATTTCGCCGTCGGTTAAATTTTGCAGGAGGTCGAGTTTATATTCATCGCCTTTTTCTGAAAAGTACTGCACAGCATCTGCCTTCGGCATCGACTTGCGGATGTAGGCATTGTTCTGTTTGGCGAGTTCGTTCATCTTTTTCTCCAGTACCAACAAATCATCTTCTGTTATCTTTTTATCACCCAGGTCCATATCGTAGTAAAACCCTTTGTCAATGGCAGGACCTACCCAGAATTTTACGCCCGGGAAAGTAGCTTCCACCGCTTCAGCCATGAGGTGTGCAGACGAATGCCAGAAGGTAGATTTACCCTCGCCATCATC
>CBFGLL010000037.1:0-14223 GCA_965649585.1 uncultured Chitinophagaceae bacterium
GAAAACCTTGGTGTTGTTTACCACGAACACGTCTTTGTCGTCAAAGTAGTCCATGATGTCACGAAACTGGCGATTTTCAATTTCGCCTGTTTTTCGATGAATCACCATCATACGGCTTTCTTCACGTTTTTTGGCGGGGTGTTGAGCAATGAGGTTGAGTGGTAAGTCAAATCTGAATTGTGAAAGCTTCATGTAATAAACGTTGTTTTAATTGTTATCACATGCCAGGTACTGTAGTGTTACAGAGATAGGAGCCTTTGGTAAGGCATATATCATGTTACGGCATGATTTGAAAGGGCGCAAAGTTAGGCTATTTTGCCAATAACCGGCCAGCTTTTTTTGACGCCCCGGAGTACCGTTCATCTTGAATGAAATGATCCCCACTGATGCATCACTAAAAAGCGATATGTGATTGTTTTTTTGATGTTGTGAAAATTAAATGCAACTTTATCAACCTGCATCAACTCATTTCCTTATGAAGTTATTTTTTTATGCGCTTATTGTTTGCGTATTTTCCTTTGCCCACCAACCCGCAAATGCCCAGCAAGCTCAAAAATACCAGGGCTTATTATGGGAGATATCAGGGAAGGGTTTACAAAAACCTTCTTACCTGTTTGGTACCATGCACGTGAGCAGTAAACTTGCTTTCCATTTAAGCGATTCCTTTTATTACGCACTAAAACAGGTGGATGCGGTTGCCCTGGAACTTAACCCTGATTTATGGCAGGCGCAGATGGTGCGCCTTTCGAAGCTCAATGATAATTTCGCCGAGTTTACCACTTATGGTGGCAATCAATACCTCACAGAAAACAGTTTTAAAATAAAGCACTACGAAGATTTGTTAAAGGCGGGGCTCAGCACGGAGCCGCCCGTGGTGAATAGCCTGCTCTACCGCTCTTACAAAACCAAAGAAGATTTTGAAGAAGACACTTTCCTTGACCTGTATATTTTCCAGGCAGGCCGTAAACTGGGCAAAAAACCGGCAGGGGTGGAAGACTATTACGAATCGGAAAAACTGGTGATGGAAGCCTACCGGGACATGGCCAATGAAAAAAAGAAAAAAGATATTGACCTCGACGGAGAAACTGTTTACAGCCTGGTGCAGAAACTGCAGCAGGCCTATAGAAATGGTGATCTTGATCTGATGGATTCCCTTGATAACAAAATGGAAAAATCTCCTGCCTTCCGAGAGAAATTTTTATATCGCAGAAATGATATCCAGGCAGCCGCTATTGATAGCATCATTCAAAAACAATCCTTGTTTGTAGGGGTGGGGGCAGCACATTTGCCCGGGAGCAGGGGCGTGATTGAATTGCTGCGAAAAAAGGGATACACACTTCGGGCGGTTAAAATGGCCGACAGGGATGCTTCTCAAAAAGAAGTGTTGAATACTATTAAAGTGCCTGTAAAGTTTGCCCTGCAGAAAGCCGATGATGAAGCCTTTAGCGTTCAGGTGCCGGGCCCTTTATACTCCCTGAAAAATAATTACCAGCAACTCAACAGGGTACAATATGCCGATATGAGCAATGGCTCGTATTACCTGGTTACAAGGGTTAAAACCTACGCTTCTTTTATCCATAAATCAGCAGATGAGGTAGCTAAAAAAACCGACAGCCTGTTATATGAATACATACCCGGCGATATTCTTTCCAAAAAAAATATTACCAGGAATGGTTATCAAGGCCTCGATATTGTGAACAGGACCCGCCGTGGCGACCTGCAACGGTATCATATTTTTTATACACCGTTTGAAGTGATCATTTTTAAAATGAGTGGTAAGGGTAATTATGTGGATGGCGAAGAAGCCACCCAGTTCTTTAATTCAATACAATTAAGAGAATATCCCGCCGGCAATGAAGTGTACAATGCGGGCCCTGCCGGGTTTACCATAAAGTTGCCCCACCAGCCACATGTATTTCAAAAAACAGGTGCCGATGAAAGGTGGGAGTATGAAGCCGTTGATAAAACTAACGGTGATGCATACCTGCTGATGAAAAAGGCAATACACAATTATGATTTCCTCGAATCGGATAGTTTTGATCTTGCCCTGGTTGAAACATCTTTTCGCAGCGGCGATATGTTTGACAAGCAGTTGAGCAGGAATTACAGTACGTTGGACGGGTACCCCGCACTGCTGGTAAAAGAAAAATTAAAGAACGGTGACTATGTTCATGCAACCTACGTTATTAAAGGGCCGCATTATTTTGTACTTGCAAGGCGTAGTAAGAGTGGAGCTGATGTTCCAAACAGTTTCATAAAGTCTTTCTCATTAAAATCCTATCATTACCCTGAAACAAAACCATATGTAGACAGCTTTTTCCGGATGACGATGAGCACACCCGTGCAGCCCGATATAGATAACGGCATGCGGGTGATCATTGAGCAAACACTGGAAGATGCTGCAAACGGAAATAATGGAGCTGGTTACTACAGTTATTGGAAAAATGCCCGCAATGCCATGTTTACAGATGAAAAAACAGGCAACCTTGTTTCTGTGCAGATGCAGGAATATCCCAAATATTATTACATTCATGATTCTACCCGTTTTTGGAAAGATGAAATAGAAGGACACCTGGGCAAGGGAGATATGGTGCTGGAAAAAAGCAATTATTTTACCAGCAATGATGGAAAAACAATGGGTGCGCATGTGGTTATTGCCGACACAGCTTCCAGCCGAAGAATTGACAAAATGTTTTTACAGCAGGGCAGGTATATTTTCACCCTGTCAAGCATGACGGATTCTATCGAAAAACAAAACAGCCTGGCAAAATCTATTTTTAATAGTTTTAAATCCACGGCGGCAACGGAAAATATTTATGAGAGCAAATTGAATTTATTTTTCAACGACCTTTTTTCGGGTGATAGTACTACCCATCAACGGGCACAAAAATCTATTTCGAATATTCGTTTCCTGGCAACAGATGCCCAACCCCTCTATAACGCTATCCAGCGCTTAAGCATCCAGGATAAAGATTATTTTGATTCTAAAACAAGGCTTATTGCTGAGTTTGGTTATATAAAAGACAGCACCAGCAATGACCTTCCCAAGTTTCTGAAAAAAATATATGAACAAACTGCCGATACCAGCATGTTCCAGAATGAGGCTATGACGGCGTTGGCGAGACTTAAAACAAAAGCATCTTATAGCATCTTAAAGGAACTCATGCTACAGGATCCACCGATATTTGAAAATTCAACAGAGTTCTCCAATTTCTTCAGCCATTTTTATGATTCCCTTTCATTAGGCGCATCTATGTTTCCACAAATGCTGCAACTGGCCACTTTGAGCGACTACAAGGAAAACATTACCTCCCTGCTGGTAACCCTGGTGGATAGTTGTTATGTAAAAGCATCCGATTACGAACCCTGGTTTGCGAGTATTTATATTGACGCAAAAGTGGCCCTGCGTAAACAACAGGCAAGGGATGAGAAAAAACTGGAAGAAGATCTGAAAAAAATGCTGGAGCCTGATGCCGACCCGGAAAGAGAATATGGTTCTTCAGGAGATGAATATTCCCTCAGTGAGTATGCAGTGCTGCTGATGCCTTTTTATGATCAGAATAAAAATGTACCCTTGTTTTTTTCGAGATTGCTTCGAAGCAGTGACGATTGGCTAAGGCTTAATACTGCAGTGCTGATGCTGAGGAACAAAAAACCGGTACCAGACAGCATCATAACGCTGTTGGCTGCGGATGATAAATACCGCTCGTCTTTATATGCGAAGCTCAACGCCGCCGGCCTGGTACATTATTTTCCAAAGAAATATGCCAGCCAGCCTGCATTGACCAGGAGTTTTATTATGAGACAGAACGATTACGACCAAATGGATTCGCTCGTGTTTCTTAAGAAAATGAAAACACAGGTAAAAGCAGATGTTGGTTATGTATATTTCTACAAATACCGGGTGAAAAAAACCGACGAATGGAAAATTGCTTTTAGCGGTTTACAACCTTTGGATGAAAAGAAACTGAATGACGATGATAAACTGGCAACACTCACACAGAAAAATCTGAATAAGGAACAAAATCTCGACTACCAGTTAACGAAGGAATTGCAAAAAGTGGTGTTCAGGTTTTACAATAGCGGTGTTGAGTTTTTTGAGTCGGAAGGTTTGGGAGGGTTCAACTTCCGGAGTTTCGAAGATTAATAATACACTGCATTGATCAACTCCTGGGTGTATGGTTCTTTCGGGTTTTTCATGAGGGTTTCTGCATCAGCGCTTTCAATGATGCGGCCTTTTTGCATCACCATAATGCGGTCACTGATATATTGTACAACCGAGAGGTCATGGGAAATAAAAATAGCCGTAAAACCAAACTGGTTACGTAAGTCGTTGATGAGGTTTAATACCTGGGCCTGAACACTTACGTCGAGCGCAGAAACGCTTTCATCAAAAATCAGGAAAGAGGGTTCAGGTGCCAGCGCACGGGCTATACAAATTCTCTGGCGTTGCCCTCCGCTAAATTCATGTGGGTACCTTTTAAAATGATCAGCTTGCAGGCTTACTTTTTCCAAAAGGTCGATAACCTTTTCTTTTCGGATTTTATTGGACCCAAGCATGCCATGGACTTTCAGAGGCTCCAGTATTGCTTCCCCGACGCTGATCCTGGGGTTGAGCGAGCCGTAGGGATCCTGGAAAACGATTTGCAGATCTTTCCTGGTTGATCGTAATTCCTTGTCAGTTAGCTTGGTGATGTTGGTGCCATTTAGGAATATCTCGCCACTACTGGGTTTTATCAATTGAAGAATGGTGCGGCCAAGCGTTGTTTTGCCGCATCCGCTTTCACCAACAAGTCCCAATACTTCTTTTTCTTTTACCTGGAAGCTCACATTGTCTACTGCTTTAAACCACTCCACCGGTTTGCCAAACAGATTTTTTTTGACTGGAAATTCTACTGTGAGTTGTTGAACGCTCAATATGGTTTTTTCTCCCAGCTCCGGTGTGATGTTTTCCGGCGGATTTGCATTTGACTCATCCTGTAAAAAATCTTTTACCGTAAGCAGTTTTTTTCCTTTGCTCTCTTTTTTTGGCCGGCAGGCCAGCAAAGCTTTGGTGTAAGGATGTTGTGGTTGGGTAAGTACTTCCTGAGTTTCTCCCTGCTCAACAATTTTTCCTTTTTGCATTACAATCACCCGGTCGGCAATGGCATTTACAAGTGCAAGGTCGTGTGTAATAAAAAGTACAGCCATATTATTTTGTAGCTGTAAATTCTTGATGAGTTGTAACACACTTTTTTGAACCCTGACGTCGAGGGCTGTGGTGGGTTCATCAGCAATGAGTAGAGAGGGTTGGCAACTCATGGCCATTGCGATCATTACCCGCTGTTTCTGGCCACCACTCACCTGGTGTGGATACCTCTTAAAAATTTGTTCGGGGTGGGGTAGTTCCACCTGGTTAAACAAGTGCAGGCATTCTTTTTTGGCTTCGGCTTTTGAAAGTTTTTTATGCAACCGAAGGCTTTCCATTACCTGGTAGCCGCAGGTGAAAACTGGATTCAGGGAGGTCATAGGCTCCTGGAATATCATGGCGATATTATTGCCCCGCAAAGCCCTTATATGTTCTCCCGAAGCTGCTAAGATGGAAATGGGCGAACTGTCGTTGAAAATAATTTCCCCCTTTACAGTAGCCTGTTGAGGTAACAATTTCAGGATAGATAACGCTGTAACAGATTTTCCCGAACCGCTTTCTCCCACAATTGCGGTAAGCTGGCCTTTTTGTAACGAAAAAGAAATATTATTTACTACCGCACTCAGTTTGCCATCGTGAACAAACCCGATCTCAAGGTTTTTTATTTCAAGAAGCGGTGCTTGATCCATTTGGGGAGATTCAAAAATTGCAAGGAGTTTTTTTTAAAACTTAAGATGCCTCACCGTTTGGCCATTATTGATGAGTTGTTTGAGAGATTCGATCCCGATTCTCAAATGAGTTTCTACAAATTGCGCCGTTACCGATTTATCGCTTTCCTCTGTTTTTACACCCTCGGGCACCATGGGAGAATCGCTTACGAGTAATAAGGCACCGGTTGGAATTTTGTTGTAAAAGCCCACTGAAAATATTGTGGCAGTTTCCATATCGATGGCATAGGCCCTTATTTTTTGCAGGTAATCTTTAAACACTTCGTCGTGCTCCCACACTCTCCTGTTGGTGGTGTAACATACACCTGTCCAGTAATCCACTTCATTATCACGGATGGTGGTACTAATAGCTTTTTGCAAAGCAAATGCAGGCAGTGCAGGCACTTCGGCGGGGAAGTAATCGTTGCTGGTACCTTCTCCTCTTATTGCTGCAATGGGAAGAATAAGATCCCCGATCTTGTTGCGTTTTTTTAAGCCGCCACATTTACCGAGAAATAATACCGCTTTGGGTTTAATAGCGCTCAGCAGGTCCATGATAGTGGCCGCACCCGGGCTGCCCATACCAAAATTGATGATGGTAATATTTTCCGCCGTGGCGCATTGCATGGGCCTGTCTTTTCCAATTACTTCTACCCCATTCCACACCGCAAACATGGTAACGTAGTTAGAAAAATTAGTAAGGAGTATGTACTCTCCAAAGTTGTCTAGTTTTTCCCCGGTATAGCGGGGAAGCCAGTTTTCTACGATATCTTCTTTTGTTTTCATTCAATTGTATATTCAGATAAAAATACAAAAAACATTTTTGCTATTATTAATTGCGACATTTCTCCTTCAGTATTTTAAAATAATCTGTCGAATTCACAGTGCAATAGTAAGTATGTTTGCAATGAGGCATTCAGTTAATCGCTTATTATGATCAGGATCGCTTATCCTCCGCAATTGCCCGCCACCAGGATCAGTGCCGGGAAGCAACAGGTGTTTTGCGTGGTACGAAAAAAATGGATATTACTTACGCCGGAGGAATGGGTGCGGCAAAATCTTATCCAGTTTATGCATATTACGCTGCGATATCCCCTGTCGTTGATGGCAATAGAAAAACAATTGCAACTGGGAGAATTAAAAAAACGCTTTGATATTGTAATTTACAAAGAACAAAAGCCTTACCTGCTCATCGAATGCAAAGAGCCGGAGGTGCGTATCAATCAAAAAACTTTAGACCAGGCGCTGCGATACAATATTCAATTGCAGGCCCCTTATTTCATCATCAGCAATGGCAACGAAACCTATGGCTTCATGGTAAAAAATGCTGAAATGCTGGAGTTAGAGAACTTTCCCTCATTTTGATAAAAGCTTTGCCAGCACCGGGTTTAAGATCGATTCCATTTTTTTATAACCAGCAAGGGTAGGGTGTACAGCATCGTTAGTGTATTGTTTGTCGAGCCCTTTATCGCCATCTACCATAGCCGTGTAATAATCTACATAGGGGATGTTTTTTTCGCTACAGTAATTTTGGATCAGTGTATTTAAAGCGATCACTTTTTCTGCAGGTAATATCTGCGGCCTCCAGGGAAATTTATTAGCTGGCAGCACAGAACATAATATCACTTTTATTTTGTTTGCTTCAGCAAGCTCGGCCATCGATTTAATATTTTCCATGGTTTGTTGCAGGCTGATAGGGCCATTGTTTTCTGCGATATCATTAATGCCGGCCAGTATCACTACCACTTTTGGCTGAAGGTTGATAACGTCTGCTCTAAACCTGAGCAACATCTGCGGCGTAGTTTGCCCGCTGATGCCACGATCAATATAATTATTCGATGCAAAAAAAGCGGGGTCTTCTATTTTCCAACCTTCGGTGATGGAATTGCCCATGAACACTATTCTTTTCTCTCCCATCGAAGGTTTGCCGAGGCTGTCATTCTCCGTTGAATATTTTTCAAAATTGGCCCAATCCTTAGAATTGTTTGTTTGTGCCTGGGTAGTGTTGATCAGGGAAGCCATAATCAGGAAAAGAAAATATTTCATGTCAGTATTTTAATTGAATCCATCGGTAGCCACTTCTTTATTAATTTTTCCTACCAATCCCTGCAATACTTTGCCGGGGCCGCATTCTGTAAAATGTGTAGCGCCATCTGCTATCATTGCTTCTACGCATTGTGTCCATTTTACCGGGCCTGTTAACTGTGCGATTAAATTCTTTTTTATTTCTTCGGGCTCTGTTACCGCTGCTGCCACTACGTTTTGATACACAGGGCAAATGGGTTCGTTAAATTGGGTTGCATGTATGGCAGCCTCTAATTCTTCTTTGGCGGGCATCATCAACGGGGAATGAAAAGCGCCGCCCACCGGCAATACCAATGCTCTTTTTGCACCGGCCAGTTTCATTTTTTCGCAGGCAATATCAATAGCAAGTAATGTTCCGCTGATCACCAGTTGGCCGGGACAGTTATAATTAGCGGCCACTACAATTTCCCCGGTTTCGTTGGTAACCTGCTGGCAGATTTCTTCAACCTTTTCATCAGCGAGGTTTAATACCGCGGCCATAGTGGAGGGGTTGAGTTCGCAGGCTCGCTGCATGGCTGCAGCCCTGATGGATACCAGTTTTAACGCATCTTCAAAACTCAGCGCCCTATTGGCTACCAATGCAGAAAACTCACCCAGTGAATGCCCTGCCACCATATCGGGCCTTGCATTAGGGATACTTAAAAATGCAGCTACTGAATGAATAAAAACCGCAGGTTGTGTAACTTTTGTTTGTTTTAATTCCTCATCAGTACCTGTAAACATGGTCTCTGAAATACGAAAGCCGAGGATGTCGTTTGCCTGTTCAAACAATTGTTTATTGGCTTCTGCAGATTCGTACAGGTTTTTGCCCATTCCACTAAACTGGGCGCCCTGGCCGGGGAAAATGTATGCTTGTTTCATGTTGTTTGTTGGTTTAAAAAAATTAGTGCAGCCTGGCGCTGATCAGCTTCATAAATTCCGACCGGGTTTCATTTTTTTCAAACTGGCCCGAGAAGGCAGATGTGGTGGTTACAGAGTTTTGCTTTTGCACACCCCGCATCATCATACATAAATGGGATGCTTCAATTACCACGGCCACCCCGTGTGGATTGAGCGATTCTTTAATTGCATTCAGTATCTGTGTGGTTAGTCTTTCCTGCACCTGCAGGCGCCTGCTGAATACATCCACAACACGTGCTATCTTACTTAACCCGGTAATATATCCATTGGGAATATAGGCCACATGCGCCTTTCCGAAAAAGGGAAGCATGTGATGTTCGCACATACTATACAACTCTATGTCTTTTACAATTACCATTTCACTTACATCTTCATGAAATTTGGCAGAGTCCAGGATGGCTTTTGCATCCAGCGAGTAACCTTGCGTAAGGTATTGCATGGCTTTTGCAATTCGTTCTGGTGTTTTTTGCAAACCTTCTCTTTCAGCATCTTCACCTAGCAGCTCGAGGCTATTGCGATAATTATTGATGAGCTCCTGCGTTATTTTTTCGTCAAAATGTTCTTTTTTATGGTATGCCATATCGTGTAATTTATTCTGCCGGATATTCTACAAAGTTTCTTTTAGTTTCATACAATCTCACCTGTAAATACAACCTGGGATCTATAGCAGCCCGCAGTAAGCGATATATCACTATTGCAATATTCTCCGCGGTGGGATTTAGGTTTTTAAATTCTGCACAGTCCTCGTTGAGGTTGCGATGGTCAAATTTTTCGATCACATTGTCTTTGATAATATCGCTTAATAATTTAAGGTCTATTACATAGCCGGTGTCGGGGTCTGGTTCGCCCACCAGTTTTACAATAAGATCATAATTATGCCCGTGGTAGTTGGGGTTATTGCATAGCCCAAACACCTTATTGTTAGTGTCGTTGTCCCAGGCGGGATTGTACAACCGGTGTGCTGCGTTAAAACTTTCCTTTCTAAAAACTGCCACTTTATTATTCATGTGTCCAAGATAATTTTGAGATCTGTCAACAACTGTAGAATTTGCCGGAAGCGATTAAATGTACACCGTAAACCGGGAAATAAAAGTTTACTCACCAAAATATTCTGTATAAATCTTATCTGTTTCAAACAAACGCAGGCTATGCAGCTGAACATTTGCAGGTAGGTGCGGCACCAGTTGTTGCCACATGGCCATTACAAGATTTTCAATAGAACATAATTTTCCTTGCATGAAGGCTACATCCAGGTTGAGGTTTTTATGATCCAGTTTGTTGGTGACATGCTCCCTCACCAGGCTCCCTAATTTTTTTGCGTCATATACAAATCCTGTGTCGGCATCAGGCACACCTTTTATGGTCACGTGTAATTCAAAGTTGTGGCCGTGCCAGTTTTCGTTGGCGCATTTACCAAATACCGCATCGTTTTTTTCGGGTGACCAGGCTGGATTGTATAATTTGTGTGCAGCATTAAAATGCTCTATCCTCGTAATATGAACCATCTTGCCCTTAATTTTTGCAAAGGTAAACAGGAATAACTCAATTTTTGGCTGCAATCAACGAAATTTGCGCTATGCAGATATTAGTAGTGGCTG
Source organism: uncultured Chitinophagaceae bacterium (assembly GCA_965649585.1). Classification (GTDB taxonomy): domain Bacteria; phylum Bacteroidota; class Bacteroidia; order Chitinophagales; family Chitinophagaceae; genus Ferruginibacter. Next base: position 10,419 of record CBFGLL010000037.1, read on the forward strand.
CCACCGAAATGGAAATATCAACAACCATTGCTTCGGTGGGTTCAATCGATTATTTAATAACAGGTGTAGGCGTTCCCAACTGCTTATATCACTTGCAGAAAAAATTAATGCAGCAGCGGTACCAACTGGTAATACAGGCAGGCATTGCGGGCACTTTTACCGACCAGTTTCCGCTTGGACAAACGGTACTTGTGAAAAAAGACATGTTTGCAGATTTGGGGTTTTATGAAAACCAGCAGATGAAATCTTTGTTTGACGCCGGCTTCCAGTCGCCTGACAGCCACCCATATCAAAAAGGGTGGCTGACAAATGAACAGGCACTATTGAACAACATTTTGCTTCCAAAAGCGAACGCTATTACGGTAAATACAGTTACAGACGATCGCAACATTATTAAAGCCTATAAAGCCAAATACGAAGTAGGTATTGAATCAATGGAAGGTGCAGCTTTTCATTATGTGTGCCTGATGGAAGGAGTACCTTTTTTGCAGGTAAGGGCATTGAGTAACTGGGTAGGGGATAGGGATAAATCAAACTGGAAAATAAAAGCCGCAGTAGAGAATTTAAATTTCCATTTAAAAGAAATCATCGCTTCAATTAATTGACGTATGAAATTAACGCTTGGTTTTTCCCCTTGTCCCAACGACACTTTTATTTTTGATGCGCTTGTAAATGGCAAGATCGATACTGGGGACCTGCAATTTGATGTTGTGCTGGAAGATGTGCAAACCCTTAATGCGTGGGCGCTACAGGGAAAACTGGACATAACTAAACTGAGTTATGCAGTGTTGCCACAGGTATCGCATCATTATATGCTATTGCAAAGTGGAAGCGCTTTAGGTAAAGGGGTTGGCCCATTACTTATTTCAAAAACTATTCTGCCCGAAGATGAAGTAAACCAGCAACTGATTGCTATCCCGGGAGAACATACCACGGCCCATTTGTTATTTAACATGAAATATCCGGATGCTCATCGCAAGGAGTTTTTACGGTATGATGAAATTGAAAACTTTGTTCAAGCTGGTAAAGGTTTAGGTGTCATCATCCACGAGAATCGTTTCACGTACGAGTCAAAGGGTTTAAAAAAGATCAATGACCTGGGCGATTACTGGGAAACGCAAACCGGTTTGCCGATTCCACTTGGGGGCATTACAATTAAACGTGGGCTACCGGGAGCAGTACAGTCCAAAGTGGGTGAACTAATACGGCAAAGCATTGAATTTGCTTTCTCCAATTACCCGACTATCACCACTTATATCCGGGAATATTCGCAGGAAATGAGTGAAGATGTGATGCGGAAACATATAGACCTTTATGTAAACGAGTTTTCAATTGCGCTTGGTGAAACGGGTCGGAGAGCTGTAAAAAAGATGATCGAAATTTCCGGGGTGCAAATAGAAAACAACAAGCCTCTTTTTGTAGAATAACTACCGTTGGTTAAGTGCTTTTTTGTAAGCGGCCAGGCATCTTTCTCTCGCAAAGCTGTGATCTACCATAGGTGCAGGATAACTCAGTTCATTTAGTTCTGGTACCCATTTCTGAATATATTTTAAATGGGGGTCGAACTTTTTTGTTTGAAGGTAAGGATTAAATATCCTGAAGTAGGGTGCTGCATCGCAACCCGAACCGGCCGCCCATTGCCAGCCACCATTGTTGGCAGCAAGATCAAAGTCGAGGAGTTTTTCTGCGAAATAGGCTTCGCCCAATCGCCAGTCGAGTAAGAGATGTTTTGCCAGGAAACTAGCCACGATCATGCGTACCCTGTTGTGCATAAAGCCAGTTGCATTTAGTTCACGCATGCCTGCATCTACAATGGGATAACCGGTATTTCCCTCGCACCATTTTTCAAAATCATTCATGTCTGTTCGCCATACAATATTGTCATACGAAGGCTTAAAAGCTTTGCCCAGTCCCACTTGTGGAAAATGCCAGAGTATCATATGATAAAAGTCTCTCCATATGAGTTCATTTACAAAAACCGGGGATAAATCCAATGCCCTTGTTACAAGTTGCCTGGTAGATAGGGTGCCAAACCGTAGGTGTACGCCCAGCCTGGATGTTCCCGGCACCGCAGGATAATCCCTGTTGTTTGTATAGTTTACCAGTAATTCTTCCTGCACTTTTTTGGGTGGAAAATCATGGCTGGTTGTTTCAAATCCTATCGACTCAAGTGAAGGAACCGGTATTGCGGTTGTCTTTAAAAAGTTTTGAAAGTATTTATCGCAGTTGTATGCCATGGTATGGAATTCCTGCAGGGTTGCTTTCCATTTTTTGCTGTATGGCGTAAACACCGTGTAGGGCTCACCGTTATCTTTTACGATCTCCGATTTTTCGAAAATAACATGGTCTTTAAAACTCCGGAGCTCAACTCCTGCCGTGCTTAGTAATTCTTTAATAGCCTGGTCTCTTTCTGTGGCATAAGGTTCATAGTCATTGTTGGTAAAAACCGCTGTTACCCTATAGTCCTGCATTATTTTATTAAAACATGCTTCAGGTGTTCCATACAAAACGTATAGGGTAGATCCGAGGTTTTGCAAAGCCTGCTGCAAATTCAAAATGGTATCGTATATGAACTGTACCCTGCGGTCTTTTTTGTTTTCGAGCTTATCGAGAATATGCGTGTCGAAAATAAAAACGGGTAACACGGGTGTAGCATTTTTTAATGCATGAAATAATGCCGCATTATCGTGTAATCTCAGGTCACGCCGTAGCCAGCAAATGTTTACTGTGGGTTTCATATTAGTCAAATAAAGCGGGGCGGCTCGTTTTTAAAGCAGTGATAATTTTTTGTGTATGGCGATTTTGAAGAACCGCCTGTTCGCAGGAAACAATCCACCTGATGGGTCTCAGCGCATTGCTGATGAAAATTTCGTCCGCATTTAAAAGATTGTCAATAGTAATTTCCTGTTCTGTAGTTTCAAAGCCGGCTTGTGGAAGCAGTTCAAGCAATAATGAACGCATGGTGCCGGCCACGCATCCTTCAGATAAAGGGGGCGTGCTGATGCTTTCATCTTTCAGCACGAATATATTAGCATTCGTTGTTTCGCAAACCCTGTTGTGGTGGTTTAAAATAATTGCATCATTGCATTTTTGCTCCTTTGCAAAAAAAGAAGCCATTACCGGCAGCAGGTAATTGTTGTGTTTAATGTTGCTTAAAAAATCGCAGTGTTTTTTTGCATCCCGGTAAATGCAGAGTTGCATCCCGTTTTCATTAAATGCGCCATAGCCAGCAGGCAAGGGCCAGGTTTGGATAAGCCAGTTAGGGTGAAGATCGCTCGGGTCAAGGAGTCCCCCGTGGCTTCTGAAGACGGTAAGGCGCACTCTTGCTTCGGCATGATCGTTTTTTTTAACGAGGGATTGAATTTTTTCTGCAAGCAACTCCGGGGTGAAATGTTTACCAGGTTTAAAGTTCAACTTCTGTAATCCCGAAAAAAAACGCTGGGAATGTTTTTGCCAATTTACAATTCCGCCGCTACTGTAGCGCATGGTTTCAAATAGTCCATCTCCAAACTTTAATCCCCTGCTGTCTGCGGCCACGATGGCTATGTCGTCTGCCAGTATTTTTCCGTTGAAGTTGATGAATGCCATAAGTGAAAATAAAAAATCCCGGAAAGATTCCGGGGAGTGTTTGGATAAAAATGGGAGTTACAGCTCTTCTATAATTTTATGTTTTACTGCATACATTATCAAACCTGCAGTGCTTTTGGCGCCGGTTTTTACTTTTAATTTGTCCCTGATAGCTTCCACGGTACGTGGGCTCAGGTCCACAAGGTCTGCAATTTCTTTCGTGCTTTTTTCTTCGCAC
>CBFGLL010000038.1:0-14094 GCA_965649585.1 uncultured Chitinophagaceae bacterium
AGCGAGTACAGTCGTAAACAAACAGATGAATTAACGGAGTGGGTAAAACGTCCACAGGTGGGCATGAAGGGCCTGGTATTTATAAAATGCAATGCTGATGGCAGTTATAAAAGCAGCGTTGATAAATTTTATAATGAAGAAAAATTAAAAGCGATTGCTGATGCGGCCAACGCAAAAGCAGGAGACCTTATTTTAATAGTAGCTGGCCCCGAAGAACGCACCCGCAAGGCTGCCAGCGACCTGCGTATGCATATGGGCACCACACTGGGATTGCGCAAAGCAGATGAATTTAAGTTACTGTGGGTATTAGATTTTCCATTGTTTGAATATGCAGAAGACGACAATCGTTGGGTTGCACGTCACCATCCATTTACCGCACCAAAGCCCAGCGATATTGAAACCATGATCAACAATAATCCTGCGATTGAAAATGCCGCTGAATATTTAAAACACCCGTATGCAAACATTAAAGCAAATGCATACGATATGGTGTTAAATGGCAACGAAATCGGCGGAGGCTCTATTCGTATTTTTCAGAAAGAACTGCAACAAAAAATGTTTGCAGCCTTAGGAATGGATGAACAGGAGCAGCAACATAAGTTTGGATTTTTACTAGGAGCATTTGAGTACGGCGCTCCTCCCCACGGTGGTATTGCATTTGGTTTCGACAGGCTATGCTCTATTTTAGGCGGCAGCGAAACCATCCGTGACTTTATTGCTTTCCCTAAAAATAATAGCGGAAGAGATGTAATGATTGATGCTCCTGCAACCATTGACGACAAGCAGTTTGAAGAGTTGCAGATAAAGCTTGACTTAAAAGCATAGTAGGCAATTGCTGCTTATTGACGCTTGAGGTCTTTCGATGCCTTCTTCTTATTTTAATTGGCATGCAGCTATACAGCATATTTTGGTTAAATTAGTAAAACAAAAATTTACCAATGAAAAATATCCTGTATTGCCTGTTTGTAGTATGGTTTTCAATAATTGGCTGCACCCAGGATGATGTTCCGGGGGCTGACTTGCCGGCAGCCAGTTATTTTAATCTTTCTTATGGAACACAGGCAGCTCAAAAGCTTGATGTGTATTTACCGGCTGACCGAACAATCAATACGTCGATCATCATTATGATACATGGCGGTGGATGGAGTTCCGGCGACAAGGCTGATTTGAACCAGTTTGTAGACACGCTACAACGGAGGCTACCCCATTACGCAATTGCGAATATTAATTACCGGCTCGCTGCCGGCACCAGCAACCTGTTTCCTACGCAGGAGAATGATGTAAAAGCTGCACTCGAATTTATTTATAGTAAAAGATCGGAGTGGACCATCTCTGACAAATTTGTTTTACTGGGAGCCAGTGCCGGTGCTCATTTAGCTATGCTACAGGGTTACAAATACAATACACCCGTTGCAGCAAAAGCAATCGTAGATTTTTTCGGACCTTCTGATATGGTGGAAATGTATAACAATCCTGCCCTGCCGGGAACAGCTTATATTATTGCCGGCGTAATGGGAGGCACACCTGCCACTCATCCTGAATTATACCAGCAGTCGAGCCCTGTAAATTTTATTAATTCTCAAAGCCCCCCTACTATCATTTTGCACGGTGGTGCCGATATCGTAGTGCGACCTTCCCAGTCCGAAGCAGTGAGTGACAGGCTTACCACAGCAGGAGTGGAAAATGAATATGTGTTTTATGCAAATGGTGGCCATGGAGATTGGAGTGCAGCCACTTTTGCGGATGCATTCAATAAGATTCAATTATTCCTTGAGACAAATGTTCCATAGGTTGCGTGCTACAGGCAATGTTCTCCTCTTGTTTGTAAGGATGAAAGGCTGTTAAGAATTATTGTAAATTTATTCTGATGCAACTGCCCCGGTCGATATTGTTTTCAATGTTGATTTTATTTGCCTGTAACGCTATGGGGCAGCAGGTTATTTTTAAAACCTATACCATTAGTGATGGCATGGTAGCCAACCCGGTAAGATGTATTTACCAGGATTCCCAGGGTTTTATATGGATCGGCACCTATGAAGGGCTGAGCAGGTATGATGGTTATAAGTTTCGCAATTTTACCACTGCAAATGGTTTATCCCATAGCCTTATCAACGCCATTTATGAATCGAATGGTAAAATATTGGTAGCAGAAAATGACGGGTCGCTCGACATCATAGAAAATGGCAGCGTAAACAAAAGCTTTAAAACTCAGAGTGCATTAAATACGATCATAGTACACAGGGGTCGTATTTTTTTAACCACTGATCAGAACGGGATACATGAATACAAAAATGATTCACTGTTTGTTCCCCCTCAGGATTCATCGCTCAAAAAACTCGGGGATATGCTACCCCTGGGCAATTCACTCTTTATGAGCAATACCTCCGATTTTAAAATGCTCTTGTTCAATGATAAATTTTCGTTGTATTCCATTTCTAAAAAACTTGAAGCAGATCATTTATACTCTTTAGCCCGGGATGGGCAGAACAGGTTGTTTGCCTGCACCGCCAACGGATTAAAACATCTAACCTTAGCCGGTGATAGCAATACAGTTGCTGTCAACCAAATACCGCCGGAATTTGATTTTCGCCCACTGAACAACGCACATGTTACCTGCATGATGCCAGAGGATGATGGAAGTGTGTGGGTAGGTACCTGGAAAGGGCTCATCAGGGTATTTCCTAATGGCCATTACCGGGTATATGATCAAAAGGATGGCCTACCCTCTACCATCATTCACAGCATGTACCGGGATAAAGAAAAAAATCTTTGGATAGGCTCCGCCCTCGGACTTTGTAAATGGGTGGCAAAAAACAATCTTGTGTTATACAGCGCAGCCGATAAAGATTTTCGGAATGATGCATATGGCATCACGCAGGTTGAAAACAATGATGTTCTTTTATACACAGAGCATGGCTTCCAGCAATATTCCCCGGCAAATAAATCCTTCACGGACTTAAACATTACGTCTCCCAATCGCTGGCCAGTGAGCAGGAGCGACTTTTGGATACAAACGAATGCAGGCAGGGTTTCCGTGGTAGATAAAAAAGGGAAACTAATTATACCCCCGTTAAAACCGGATAAAAGTATAAACGGTGTTTTAAACGCACCGATCACATGCAACAACAAATTTTTCCTGGGAACATTCACCGGTTTGTATGCACTCGATAAAACCGGGATACAGAACATTTTGCCATGGCGGATTACAGCATTGATATGTGCCACTGATGGCAGCATATGGGCGGGTACCTGGGATCATGGTTTGTACCGCATCAGCACATCTCCCGGTGCAGATAACGTTTATGTACCCGAAAACCTGAATGCCTACATAGGTGCAACGGAAATACGAGGCCTTTATGAAGACGGTGAAAAAAACATGTGGGTGGGCACCCGTTACAATGGGGCATTTCGCCTCTCTAAAACAACAGGTAATAAATTTTCGGCAATACAGTACAGTACTAAAAATGGCCTCATGTCTGATTGGGTGCAAACATTTGCTGAAACTAAAAAAGGCAATGTATGGATCGGCAGTTACCTGGGACTTGATAAATTAATCAGGAATAAAAAGGGATATAGCGTTTTTAATTTCAGTAAAGCAGCCAACTTTTTTGCAGATATAAAGCAATTAGTCACCACCTCCGATAACGAACTACTTTGCATCGCCAACAAGGGTATCGCTGTCTTGCAGGACGATGACCTGCATCTTACGCCTCCTTTAAAAGCCACTTTACTGTTTGCCCAGCTTGGGTTACCAGGCAAAAGTATTTCCATTAACTCCCCAAGGGAAAAGGTACACCTGAAGCCAACACAAAATGCAGCCAGGTTCGAATTTAGTGCTTTGGGTTTTATGAATGAAAAGCAGGTGATGTACAGTTACCGCTTAAAGGGTAGCAATGATACCAGCTGGAGTAAGCCTGAAAATGTTCACGAAGCTTCGTATGCAAGCCTGCCCCCCGGCGATTATGTTTTTGAAGCCAGAACATTAGGCTGGAACGGAGAATTTGGTGCGCCCGCATCCTTTGCATTCAGCATAGCCACGCCTTTCTGGAAACAGTGGTGGTTTATTGGGTTATGTTTTTTGCTGGTGGCTGGAGCGGTGTATAGCCTGTATCGGTACCGCATCAAACAATTGATGCAGGTACAAAAAATGCGCAACAGCATTGCCACAGACCTGCACGATGACATTGGCTCTTCACTCACCAATATCAGCATCCTGGCTGAGCTCAGTCACAAAAATATCCTGCAGCCTGCCGAAGCAGAAAAATTTTTACGCCGTATCAAAGAAGAAGTGCAGTACTCCGGGCAGGCAATGGATGATATCATCTGGAGTGTAAACAGTCAGAATGATACGGTGGAAGAAACGCTGGCCCGCATGCGACGTTATACAGCCGAATTACTAGAAGGGTCGGGCATTGTATACCACTTAAAATTTGATGAGCACATCCAGCATAAAAAAATGAACATGGAACAAAGGAGAGATGTGTTTTTGATGTATAAAGAAATGCTGAACAATATTTATAAACATGCTGCTGCAAGGCAGGTATGGATCAATGTGAGCCTGCAACATAATGAACTGGGCCTTGAAGTAACCGATGACGGAAAGGGATTCCTTTCGGATATACAATCGCATAGAAATGGTTTGAAAAATTTATACCAACGCAGCAGCAAATGGAATGGAAGCATCAGGATCAATTCGGAAGAACAAAAGGGAACAACTATCAATATCAATATACCGCTGGTGGAATAATCACTCATTTGAGTGAGCATCTTACTATAGCAGGCATTTAACTTTACAACATCGCATGGCCGTAAAAATTGTGATATTCGAAGACAATGATCGGTTAAGAGAATCATTGGCATACCTGCTCCAGAGCCAGGCCGGCTTTGAAGTTTGTGGCGACTATAACAATTGCCTCGATGCACCGCAGATTATCAGGATGTTTAAACCCGATATTGTGCTAATGGATATTGATATGCCGGGGCAAAATGGCATTGCGGGTGTAAAAATGGTAAAAGAAACAAGGCCCGCCACTTCAGTCATCATGTACACTGTATTTGAAGACAACGAAAAATTGTTCCAATGCCTCTGTGCCGGTGCCAATGGTTACCTTCTTAAAAAAACAGCTCCTTCCAAATTGTTTGATGCCATCCAGGAAGTGTTGGATGGCGGTGCTCCCATGTCTCCATCTGTAGCACGAAAAGTGTTGGAATCTTTTCAACATGGCAAAACAAATACCTACCAGCTTACCCCGAGGGAGCTTGATGTATTAACCTTGCTTGGCAAAGGTTACAGTACAAAAATGATCGCCTCCGAATTATATATTTCATTTGATACGGCCCGCTCGCACCTCAAAAATATTTATGCCAAGCTACATGTAAATTGTGGCAAAGAAGCTATTGCGAAGGCTTTGAAGGAGCATATTATTACTTAAATCCTTCTGCACTTCCTTATCCCTCATCACTCAAACATGCGATTGCCAGTGATTTCTTCAATTTAGAAATTTGAACAGTATTCTATGAAGTTTTCTATCCCGGCATTTTAAAAAATAAAACACATGTTATGAGAAATCTTTTTTGCCTGCTGGCGGGCTGCAGTATCTCCCTGGCAGCCCATGCACAATTTGTTGGAATAGGCACTACGTCGCCTGCTTCAGGACTTGAGGTTAAAGGCGCAGGTTTGGGTGCGCAACAACGGATCACTGATCCTGGTTCGGGTAATAGCCTGGTGTTACAGAGCGGCACAGGAGAAAACCTAAAGATCACGGGTTTTAATTACGGTACTTTTTCGGCCCGCCCGCTATATGTAGGTGTGGACGGTGCCAGTACCTATCTAAATCCCAATGGCGGTAATGTGGGCATAGGTACTGTAACACCTACGGGTGGATATTTACTTGATGTGGCCGGGCCAATTAAAAGTTTTGGTAACACTACCCACTTTGTTGCACAAACTACGGGCACCACCAACTCCTGGGCAAGATTTTACATGCGTTCGCCTTCCCAAAGCTGGTTCATTGGCACTTCTCAAAACTTTATTGGGAACCAGTTTTATATAGGTGATGAAACTTTTAATCACACCCGATTCAGTATCCAGCCAAATAATGGTTTGATCTTTCTTTCAACGGCAACCGGCGTAGGTATCAATACGTCTAATACAACTGGCTATGCACTTGCCGTAAATGGGAATATACGGAGCAAGGAAATTATTGTAGAAACCGGGTGGGCTGATTATGTGTTTGAAAATAATTATGATTTAATGCCACTTGCAGAAATAGAAGCATTTATTAAAAGAAATAAACACCTGCCCAATATTCCACCAGCAAGCGAAGTGGAAGAAAAAGGTTTACCACTTGGTGATATGCAGAAAAGAATGATGGAAAAAATTGAAGAGCTCACCCTGCACATCATACAATTGAAAAAAGAAATAGATCAATTAAAAAGCAATCAAAGCAAATGACCATGAAAACATTTTTGATTGCATTTCTTATAGCTATTCAGCCAGTTATTAGCACTGCTCAAAACTGGCCATTGAAAAAAATGGTAGAAGAAAATTTTATAATTGCTAAAGGCATAGATAAAATAGCCAGCCCATTTAACTTAAACAATGTTGTAGCAGGCAAAGCTGGGTCCTATGATATACTGTGGCTGAAGCAGGAGTTTATTGACGATGTGCTGTTCACAAAACCGGCAACCCTTGAATTAGCGATTCCTTCTTCATCAGGCACTTATTACGCACAATTGGTGCGCACTGATCTGGGAAACATAAAATTTTCAGAAAACAGGAGAATGGCTGTAGAGAATGTAAAAGAACCAGTTTGCTATATGGGGATACTAAAAAATGAAGGGCGAAAAAACAGTGTGTTCCTGACGGTCAATGAAGATTATTTTTCTGCCAGCATCGTTTTACCAGACAAAAATTTACAGGTTTCAAAAAGTACAGAACCAGGTTCTGCAGATTATTTGTTTTTTAATGCAGGAAATCGTTCAGCAACTTCACCACCTATGAATTGCGGCACCACCAAACAACCTTCGGAAGCAGCTATGCGGGCTATTGAACAATCAGCCTCCGTTTCTGACAGAATCCTGGATATCAACAGTAAAGTATTTTACGTATTCATAGAATGCTTCGATAGTTTGTACCAATGGCGGGGAAGCAACTACCAGCAAACAATCAACTACGTGTATGATTTGTTCAACACTGTGGCAGCGGGTTATTTGAATGAACAGGTAAGGGTAAAAATATCCGGCATTAATATCTGGACTACACCCGATCCTTATCGGCAGGATAACCGTGAAAATGCATTAGCAGATCTAGCTGCATATTACCAGGATAACTTTTGGGGCAATATCTGCGTAGGTCTTGACTATAGCATCAACACCTCTGACGGAGGGAGGTCGGGGATAGCAGGTGCCATCGGAAGGATGAAAGGTGATGAACCCTACAGCTGCCCGGCATACAGCACCAATAACCATCAATTTTGTTATAATGACATGAATTATTTTGGCAACTATCAAAATTATCCTGCTGCATCTATTGCCATCCCCGAACAAACCTATCTCGTGATGCATGAGATGGGGCATTTGTTCGGATCAGCACATACGCATTGGTGCGGCTGGGTGTTGACTACTGTGCCTGTGGTTGTGAGGGGAGCGCTTGATAATTGTAATGCAGTAGAACCGATATGTTCCAGCACCTGTACGCCTGCCGATTGTTCTACCTGCCCACCCTGTGCAGCCGGACCAGCACCTACCAATGGAGGCACCGTTATGAGTTACTGCCTTGGAACAGGAGAATACGTGAATTACAACAATGGCTTCGGGACTATCCCCGGAAATGCGATCAGAAATTACCTGGATAATTTTGCCTGCGCTTCCACCATTCCTTTCTGCACTTCTACTAGAACGGTGGGTAACCTCGGCACGGGTGTTCACAGGTTTGAAGCTTCAGGCACCATCACGGCAAATGGCATCATCTCATCTGGCAGCTACACAACCATGGATGCTGGCAGCAAAATTACACTTGCTCCGGGTTTCAGGGCAAATGGCGGATCAAGAGTAAAACTTTTTATTGAAGGTTGTGGCGGTATCAGGTAACGAGAACGCATACCCTTTTTTAGGTTGTTCTTGTACATCTATTAAGTGAAGATATCAAACAGCATTATGAAAAAAGCATTTATTTTTTTGCCGGCAATGCTCCTTGGCATTATTTGTAAGGGACAGTTTGTGGGAATTGGAACTAGTACTCCAACCTCTGGCCTCGAGGTAAAAGGTACCGGCCTGGGATCACAACAACGCATTACCGATCCTACCTCTGGCAATACACTTGTAATGCAAGCTGGTGCAGGGTCTAATCTAAAAGTTACTGGCTACAATTATACAACAGCCACCGCACAACCTCTTTACATAAGTGTGGATGGAGCAAATACGCTCGTGAATGCAAATGGTGGCAACCTCGGTATTGGAACCACTAATCCTGCAACCAAACTTACCGTTCACTCAAACCTGTTCGGGATAGAACACACCAACGGCACTGTAAGCCTAGGTACATACTTGTCTTCCAGTGGTGGATGGATCGGCACAAAAAGCAATCATCCCTTATATTTTTACACCAACAACAGTGGCCAATTGATGACACTCACACAGGCTGGTCAATTAGGCATTGGAACTACTACTCCAATCGGAGGATACCTTGCCGACATAGCAGGGCCGGTGAGAAGTTTTGGAAACACCACTCATTTTGTAGCCCAAACTACCGGCGGCACCAATTCATGGGCTCGCTTTTATATGCGCTCCACTGCGCAAAGCTGGTTTATAGGAACCTCCCAAAATTTTATCGGCAACCAATTATACATAGCTGACGAAACCTATGGTATAACCCGAATTGCCATTCAACCAAATGGAGGGGCTATCCAAACCACAGGAAATATTACGCAGGATGCCGGCGGCTATGGACTTCCGAAAGCAATGATCGAAGTAGGTCCTAATGGCAACATCATCCGCTGCTATAATGGCGTTACCGGCACTTCAACTGTAGCGCTTTCGGGCTTCTCAGTTGTATACACTCCAGGTTCATTTGCAACCCCGCATCAATACAAGATCAATTTCGGGTTTTATATAAAAAACCGGTTCTTTTCTGTGACACCTAAATTCCAGGCTAACCCACGCTACGCTACTGTTTCCAATAACGAGGATCCAGAGGCTACATTTTTAACCGACAATGAAATACTGGTTATCAACTGGCAGGGAGGCACTTCATTAGCTTCCACTTTCTATGTAGTGGTGTATTGATTATTTTAACAGTTAGATCAATACAGAAATTTTAAATTGCAGGCATGAGATTTTTCTTCGCCCTGCTGATTATTTGTTGCCTGCCTCAAACACATTATGCGCAATTATATTTTAAAGGTGCCCTCAAAGCCAACAGGGAAAAGGTACACCGCAACCTGGTACAACAAACGATCAATAAAAATCTATCTCTTCCATTAACTGATTCCACCGAAGAAAACTGGCAGTCTGCTTTTAATGCGATGGAAGTACTGCGGTACCGCAATATGTGGATCGATGGAAAAATAATTGCCGCTGGGCAACAGGTCCATCAACGCAGCGTCGGTTTCCAACGTGCGGCACTGGAACTATTTTACTCATTGTATCCCGATACCCTTTACCAGCCGGTAAAATTGTTGCTGATGCAAACAACGGATCCGAAAATATTTGCCATGTGTGCTGAGTATATTCTTCAAAGCAAAAGAGCAAGCGATGATGCCAACTTTCTGGCTGTAAAAACAAAACAAATGCTGGAGGTAAATACCGCCCACCCTGTTCTTGAACAACTAATGTTTTCTATCAGCCAGCTATCATCTGCCAACAGCAGGCCAGATCTTAGCAGTTTCTTTGACAAAAATTACCTGAAAGGCCACAACATTGTTTTTAGTTTTCAACGCAAAAACAGGAACTATCCCGGGCTGGTAATGGTGCGAAATTCCAGTGGAAACTTTATGATGGATAGCCTGGGCCGGTATTTTTCAGTGCCGCAACTGGCAAGAAGTGTCAATAACCTTCCCGGGTATCTTACCAATGGCAATACACCCGAAGGTATTTTCCGGATGAAGGGCTATGATGTATCCAGGGCATCTTTTATAGGTCCTACCGTGAATGTGCAGCTTACTATGCCATTTGAAAAATCGCCCCAGCACTTTTATAACGATAGCAGCATTACAGATACCACATGGGATCTCAGGCATTATAAAAATCTTTTACCCAAAACATGGCAGGACTATTTTCCATTATTTCAAAGCTATTATGCAGGCAAAGCCGGGCGCAGCGAGATCATCATCCATGGTACCACAGTAAACCCGGCTTATTATATTAAAGAGCCTTATTATCCCCTCACCCCTACGATGGGCTGCCTGACCAGCAAAGAGTTCTGGAGCGAAGAAACCGGCCACCGTACGGAAAGCGACCAGCAACAGTTAATTAATACGCTAATTAAAGCCGGTGGACCCGATGGCTATTGTATTGTAATAAATATTGATGAAGAACAACGTCCCGTACTGTTGTATGATATTGTGCCATTAATTGAAAAGGCACAACCTTAACTCCGCCTGGTCAAAACTTTTATTTTAGCTTTCCCACAAAAGCAAACCCGCCAAATCAATGTAAATTTGGGGCATGAACAATGCTCCGCTGGCTGAAAGATTGCGTCCGCAAAACCTCGACGAACTGATAGGCCAGGAACATCTTACCGGTAATCAAAGCATCCTGAGAACGGCTATTAAAAATGGTAAGATACCTTCCATGATCCTTTGGGGTCCGCCGGGCGTAGGCAAAACAACTATCGCCAATATTATTGCACACACCCTGCAACAGCCTTTTATTGCATTGAGTGCTATTTCAGCTGGAGTGAAAGATGTGAGAGAAGCGATCGACCTTGCAAAAAAATCAACCGGGACCATTCTTTTTATTGATGAGATACACCGCTTCAACAAAGGCCAGCAGGATGCATTGCTGGGTGCTGTGGAAAAAGGAATTATTACCCTTATTGGCGCCACCACAGAAAATCCATCTTTTGAAGTGAACAGTGCCTTACTGAGCAGGTGCCAGGTGTATATTTTAAAAGCGTTGAATGATGAAGACCTGGTAAAGCTGATGCGACAGGCATTAACGCAGGATGAAAAACTGAAGGCAAAAAAAATCGGCTTAAAAGAAACAGAGGCCCTCATCAGGATATCGGGAGGAGATGCCAGAAAATTGCTTAACCTGCTGGAGATAGTGGTAGAAAATCTGAAAGACGAAACTATCACAGATGAAGCGGTGATGAACATTGCACAGCAGCGTATTGCCCTGTACGACAAAAGCGGGGAACAACACTATGATATTATTTCAGCATTTATTAAAAGTATGCGGGGCAGCGATCCTAATGCTGCCGTATACTGGCTGGCCAGGATGATTGAAGGAGGTGAAGATGTGAAATTTATTGCCCGTCGTATGCTCATTTTTGCAAGTGAGGATATAGGAAACGCAAATCCAAATGCTTTGCTGTTGGCCAATAATATTTTCCAGGCGGTAAATGTGATCGGGTACCCGGAAAGCCGTATTATCTTATCTCAATGCGCTATTTATTTAGCTACCTCGGTAAAAAGTAATGCATCTTATACAGCCATTACCGATGCCATTGCCGCTGTGCACAGCAAAGGCGATCTGCCGGTACCGCTGCATTTAAGAAATGCACCCACCAGGTTGATGAAAGACCTGAGTTACGGGAAAGATTATAAATATGCCCACAACTTCGAAAACAATTTTGTGCTCCAGGCATTTTTGCCGGATGCTTTGGAAGGAACCAAATTTTATGACCCGCAGCAAAATGCCAGGGAACATGAAATAAGAAAATTTTTAAAAGAGAAATGGCAGGACAAGTATGGATACTAAAAAAGACATTAGCACCCGCGGCGATATTGAAAGCTTAATTGTACAGTTTTACGAAGACGTGAAAACCGATGCTACCATCGGCATCATTTTTACCGAAGTGGTCCAGATGGATTGGGATCATCATATCCCGTTAATCACAGATTTTTGGGAAACCATCCTGCTGGACAATCCTATTTACAACAACAATGCTATGGGTGTGCATTACCAACTCAATGAAAAATTTCCTTTAACGAAGGAACATTTTCATGCCTGGCTCCTTTTGTTTTTTAAAACTGTTGACAACAACTTCGCCGGACCAAAAGCGGAGCTGGCAAAAACAAGGGCAAAAGGAATTGCGGACCTGATGCTATTTAAAATGACCAAACCGTCTCCTTTATGAATACTGCAATAATATGGACCTGTAAAAAGTTCGGGGAACTAACTCCGGCAGAATTGTATGCTATTTTAAAACTTCGCAGCGAAGTTTTTGTAGTGGAACAGAATTGTGTTTACCTGGATGCGGATGGAAAAGATGCAGAAAGTTACCACTATTGCGGATGGCTGAACAATGAACTACTGGTGGCCTACACCAGGTTAATGCCTCCCGGTAGCAGCTACAAAGATGCCAGCATTGGCCGGGTTGTTACCTCACCGGCCCACCGCAAAGAAGGTTATGGCAAAATATTGATGCAACGATCTATAAAAAAATGCTTCGAACTTTTTGATACCGAATCTATTACTATTGGAGCCCAACAGTACCTCACCCAATTTTACCAGGAACTCGGGTTTAAACAATCAGGAGACCCTTACCTGGAAGATGGAATACCACATATTAAAATGACGCTTGTTAAATAATATCTTATCCTCATACAATAATTAACAAAAGCTTGCGTTTTTAGTTTTAGCGTGCCACGGCACCAATATCCAAACTTCGAAAGACTAAAACTAAATCCTGATGAGACCTTTTTTACGCCGTATTTTTTGCAGTGCCGTACTGTCCCTGCTTTTAGCGGTAGCTGTTACCCTTCCTTCACAGGCTCAACATATTGTATTAGGTGGAAAAAAATTCAAAGCAGAAGTGGGTCTCAATTTCGGTCCATCCTTTTTCCTGGGCGACCTTGGTGGCAACAGGGGAAAAGGTACCCGCTTTTTAAAAGACCTGAATCTTGAGCTTACTACTTTGATGAAAGGCGGCTTTGTAACACTTTATCCCAATAATTGGTTAGGATTCCGGATAGCCGGCCAGTTTACTTTTATAACTGATAAAGATGAGATTATTAAACCACAGGGTGGAGCAGAAGATTTCCGGTACGAACGAAATTTAGATTTTAAAACAAACATGTGGGAGGTTTATACAGCTATTGAACTGTACCCTACCCTTATGTTTAACCAATACGAAGATTACGATCCACGTTTAAAACCATATGTATTTTTTGGAGCAGGGCTTTTCCATTTTAATCCCAAAGGTTCCTTAACTGATGCAAACGGTAATACAACCTGGCATGAACTTCACCCGCTGCGCACCGAAGGACAAGGGATGGCAGAGTACCCTAACAGCAAACCATACAAGCTAACCCAAATGAATATTCCATTTGGAGCGGGCTTAAAGTATGACCTTAGTGATAGGGTGACAGTTGGAACAGAACTGTTGTATCGCAAAACTTTTACCGACTATATTGACGATTTGAGCACAAGGTATATTGATCCAAGGTATTTCGATGTGTATTTAACTCCGCAGCAAGCTGCTATTGCAAAACGAATACACGACAAAACAGCCTCTAACATACCTACAAACAGAACGATCCCCGGCGAACAAAGAGGAAACTCCAAAAACATGGATGCATATTTTTCTACCGTGGTGAAACTGGGAATAAAGCTGGGTAACAGCGGGCTCGACAAAGGATCGTTACGACAAACTAGATGCCCATTACTTTACTAATTGATTAAAACATAAAATTATGAATGGCTTACACCTACATCCGGGCGCTTACAAAATGATCGTATTCATAACTTGTATCATGCTATATATGGTGATGAAAGGCAGCCATTAAAAACTACTACTAACCCAAACTAATAAAATAAGAGCAAGGTATATAACAGAAGTAAATCTCCCAGGAAGAAAAGTATATTCCTATACAATACCTCTGAAACCACTTTTTGTTTATTTCGTTACCATGCCTGGCCTTATTTTTT
>CBFGLL010000039.1:0-14061 GCA_965649585.1 uncultured Chitinophagaceae bacterium
CAACAAATCAAAACCGGGTGAATAATTATTTTCTGCCAGCAGGTCGTAGGTGAGTGGCTGCGCACCTGCAAGGCTCACGGCAGCGGCATAAGTGGGATAACCGGGATCGGGTATCAAGGCCACATCACCCTCATTAAGGTAAGTCATACAAATATGCATGATACCTTCTTTACTACCCATGAGCGGGAGCACCTGCGTATCCGCATCGGGTAAAAGTCCATACCAGTTTTCGTAAAAATTAGCCATGGCCTGTCGCAGGGTAGCGACACCTTTATAACCCTGGTAAGCATGTGTATCGTTGCGGCCTGCAGCTTGTTGCAGGCTGGCCACAACATCAGGGTGCGGTGCCATGTCTGGGCTACCAATGCCCAGGTTGAGAATGTTTTTCCCTTCTTTGTTCAGCAGGTCGATCTCCCGCAGTTTCTGCGAGAAATAATACTCGTTGATGCCCTCTAATCTTTGCGCTGTTTCCATCATTTTTATTTTTTTGCACCTGCATTATACACGCCGTACACCGTTAACTCCTTTGTTGCTTTTGAAATGTTTTTTTTTAAAAGTTCGAACTCATGCGGTTGGTCAAATTCAACATCTGCATGAAAGTAATATTGCCAGTTGTCATCCTGCTTTGGGTAAGATTGTAATTTGCTGAGGTTGATACCTGCATCTGCAATGATGTTCAGCACTTTTGCAAGGCTGCCTCTTTTATTATCTGTGCTAAAACTCAGCGATGCTTTGTTTGCACCTGGAATCACAACAGCTTTATCTGCAGGAACCAGCATTAAAAACCGGGTGTAATTATTTTTTACACTATGAATATTTGGCGACAATATTTCTAGGTCAAATAACGACGCAGAAAGTTTGCTTGCAATTGCTGCGATGTGTTTGCTTTTGTGCTGGCGGAGCAGCTTTGCACTTACCGCAGTGTCCTCGGTTTCTACCAGTTTCCAGTGGTGTTTGTCTAAATAATCAATGCATTGTAATAATGCCATAGGATGAGAGTGCACTTCCCTAATATCGGCTAATTGCACACCGGGGTTTACGAGTAATTGTTGTTTGATCTGCAGGTACACTTCGCCAATGATGGATAATTTGCTTTTATGGAGCAGCTGGTAGTTGGGCAAAATGCTTCCTGCAATGGAATTCTCTATAGCCATTACGCCGGCACTTGCTGTTGACGATGTAGACGCAGCCTTTACCAGGTCACGAAAATTTGCACAACAGAGCACTTCGGTGTTCCTGCCAAAAAACACCCGTGCAGCTTCCTGGTGAAAACTTCCTTCGTAGCCCTGTATGGCTACCGGTTTGGATAGATCAATATATGGTTGCACCTGCTTCATTGTTTTTTTGCATAAAAAAATCCCGGCCTGTTGGCCGGGATCCGATATGAAATATTATAATCTTGTTTATTTAAATATTACACATAACCCGGCCTTTTTACTAAACCAATAGTAAAAAAAGTTCTGACCGAAATATGTATTTATTGACCTCATTATTGAAACAAAAGTAGGTGCCTGCGGGGAAACAACAAAAAATAATTCCATAAATGGTAATCCGCTCTATGATTTACCTGCCACTACAATTACTATTTCTCCTTTAACAGGTTTACTGTTAAAATAATCATGCAGTTCCTGTAATGTTCCTCTCTTATTCTCTTCAAACATCTTCGTCAACTCACGGCTCACGCAGCATTGACGCTCTGCTCCAAAGTATTCTATAAAGTCATGCAGGGTCTTAACCAGGCGCATCGGACTTTCATAAAACACCATGGTGCGCTCTTCTTCAGCCATCTTTTTCAGGAAGGTTTGCCTTCCTTTTTTTAGGGGCAAAAAACCTTCAAAACAAAAACTATTGATGGGCAATGCGCTGTTTACGAGGGCAGGCACAAATGCGGTGGCGCCCGGCAAACATTCTACCCTGATTTCATTTTTCACGGCTTCTCTCACCAGTAAAAACGCAGGATCGCTGATACCGGGAGTTCCTGCATCTGTTAACAGTGCGATGGTTTTGCCGGCTATCAACTGATCAACCAGGTGCTGTAAAATTTTATGTTCATTGTGCTGGTGGTAAGGCGAAACAGGTTTTTGTATAGCGTAGTGCTGCAATAAAACTGAAGAGGTACGGGTATCTTCTGCAAGAATAAGGTCAACCGACTTTAAAGTATCCACCGCCCTGAACGTAAAATCGGCGAGGTTGCCAATGGGAGATGGAACGATGTAGAGCATTTATAATACGAGAATGTGATAATATGATAATGGGATAATGTGATAATACCATAATGGTCGGCAAATTGGCTAATTGGCTAATTATCACATTTAGTTTTCGGCTAACTAACCACCACTTCAAACATTTCCATCACGGGATTTGCCAGTAGTTTTTGCGCAGCTTCAGATGCGATCTGTGTTGCCTCCTCTTTGCTGTTGGCTTCAATCTGCAGGTCGATATGTTTGCCTATGCGCACATCACTCACCGATTTAATATTGAGGTTTTGCAGCCCACCCAATACAGCTTTACCTTGTGGGTCGAGCAGATCTTTCAATGGCATTACTTTCACCTGTGCTGTAAATAACATATCTATTTATTTTTGAGCAGCAAAGATAAAAGAATGTAGGCGATAAACACTACCGGAACTGCGAGCCATTTTAATAAAACTGCCGCAATGATGGCTACTACCAGCAGGATGATCTTTGGCATATTGGCTGCCACTGTTTTTTCTTTAAACTTGAGTGCCATCAGGGGCAGGTTGCTCACCATTAGCCAGCTTACCAATACTATAATTCCATAAAGCACCCATGGATTCAATAAAATATTGGTAATGGTTTCACTACTGCTATACCAGTATATCAGCGGGAAAGAAGCTATCAGCAAACCCGCTGCCGGCGTAGGTACACCTTTAAAACCATATTGCTGGCTGGCATCCAGGTTAAATTTTGCCAAACGATAGGCGGCGGCGGCGGCAATTAAAAAAGCCGGTGCCAATAAGAGCGTAGATACTTCAATGCCCGTTTCGGTTCTTGCATATGCAAAACGCAGCAACTGGTACATGATCATTGCGGGAGCTACACCAAAACTCACCACATCTGCCAGCGAATCCAGTTGTTTGCCCATTTCGGAACTTGCATTAAACAACCTTGCCACAAAACCATCCAAAAAATCGATCAATGCGGCCAAGCCAATGAACGCAGACGCCAATGCTATTTGCTCGGGCACATCTACAAATTGCGCTCCTTCCGCATTATACTGGATGGCAATCCCATTTTGGAGAATGCATACAATGGCAAAACATCCGAATATTAAATTAAGCAGCGTAAAAAGATTTGGTATTTGTTTCATAATGTTTAGACCACAGAAGACCGATAACCGACCACCGATACTTCGTGCTACTTTAAGGGATTTTTTAAAAGCTTAAATTTTAGCAACCAACTTACCTGGTTAATTGTGAAACTGATCCAATATTGGGTGCCTGAAATAATTTCTTCTCACAGCAAGTTAAAGACAGATCACCACTCCAAAGTAAAAGCTGGTAAGTTGTCCATCAACTCGCTCTATTTTCTCATCAATGTCTCAATGTCTTCCACCGTGATGGGAATATTTTTCATGAGGTCCTTATTACCATTGCGGGTGATCCAGAAATTATTTTCAATGCGAATGCCCATTTGTTCTTCCTCAATATAAATGCCCGGCTCTATTGTGAAAACCATACCTGGCTTAATGGGTTCGGTGCGGGTACCAAGGTCGTGCACATCAATGCCGAGATGATGCGAAATACCATGGTATAAATATTTGCGATAGGCCCTGTTTTCGGGATCCTCATTTTTGATATCTGATTTTTTCAGCAAACCAATCTTTTGAAAAATAACAGTTGCTTCATCCCCTACTTTTTCTGTATAATCCAGGATAGAAATGCCGGGTTTTAAAATGCTGGCTGCATATTGGTGAAGATGTAAACAGGCATTGTACACTGTTTTTTGACGACGGGTAAATTTACCACTCACAGGAACCGTCCTGGTGAGGTCGGCGCAGTAACCACCGTATTCTGCACCAAAATCCATCAGGATCAATTCGCCTTCTTTACACTCCCTGCTATTTTCCACGTAGTGCAATACCCGTGCCCTGTCACCACTTGCTATAATGGACCCATAAGCCGGACCAGTAGCTCTCTGCGATAAAAAGGAATGGAATATTTCCGCTTCAATTTCATACTCCATCACACCTGGTTGTATAAAACCCAATAACCTGCGGAAGGTGTTTTCAGTAATATCCATTGCCTTTTGCATCACTTCTACTTCAAGGGCTGTTTTAATTGCTCGCAGGTCTTTTAGGATGCGGGCGCTGCGCCTGTAATTATGCAGGGGGTATCTTTCTTTCATCATTTGTGCATAACGGTAATCTCTTACCGGCACCAGGTTGGCCTTACGATCATTTTCATTGCTGTTTAAATAAATGGTATCTGCCAGGTGTATCCATGGCTGCAATAGTCCGTCGAGGCTATCTAACCACACAATTGTTTTAATGCCCGAAATAGCCTGTGCTTCATTTGATCTCAACCGGTGTCCATCCCATTTTTCTTTTAATTCATTTGGGCGAACCAGCACCAATACTTCCCTGTACTTTGGATCGGGATTGTCTGGAAACAATATTAACATAGTATCTTCCTGCTCTATTCCTGTAAGCCAGTACAGGTCAGAATTCTGCTTGAATTTGTGAAGAGAATCACCATTGTTGGGCAATTCATCGTTGCTGTTAAAAATCGCAATGCTGTTTTTTTCCATTCTATCAATAAACCGCTTGCGATTCTGGATAAAGATCTCAGGATTGAGGGGAAGATATTTCATATCAAAGATTTAGAAATGCAATTTATAACTTATAGTTGAGTCTAAAACTTTGAATTTTTAATACCTGAGAAACTTTGATAAAAGAGTTTAAATAATTGAAAAAAAGTTCAATTTTTACAGTGAGGAATTCAGTTATCAAACAATTTCCTGAGGCTATCATTTAAATTTCATTATCAAAAGAAAAAATGAGAACTGCTATTAAAAATGCAAATCATCTTTTTATTTTTAGAGGAATAATTATTTCGATCCTGATTTCAGCATCATTACTGGGTAAATCACAAAACACGAAAACCCCCGTTTTTATAATTACCTATCAATATTCTGTCGATATAAAAGAGGGCAACATCAACTTTCCATTCACAATGACATATAGGGTGATTGGCAATAAGGATTCTTCCACAAGCTATTTTATTGAGGCCGACAAGGGTGAATCGCAAAACATATCCATAGATATAAATTTACCTGACAGAGTTGTTTTCGATGGCAAACACTGGAACTCAATAAAAAATGGCACGAGAACCAGGGAACCCTTTCAAGAACAAAATGTGGTCTCAATTAATGAGAAAAAAAATATTCTAGGTTATGAATGTCAAAAGTTCACTAGTACATTCCCCGATTCTTCCACTGCTGAAATTTGGGTTTGCAAGAGCCTGCCCGGCACTCTTATGCCAGCTGGCGGGGGAAAACCATTAGGTGGGGCTATTCTCGAATGGCGGATGGCAGAGAAAAATATTTTATTCAAAGCCACCAGCATACAAAAGAATATTGATATGTCGTCATTTTACAAATCTCCAGGACAGTTGGATTAATGTGTACAAAATACCCTTTTAGTTTTTTATGATTGCGTGATGTTTTACCTTTGTGCCCTAAACAAAAACGCTTGCTATGTCAGTTACAACCATGCCGGTAGCGCCATTAGGTGCACTGGCTGAAATGGGTTTGAACACGAGCCAACCCATCCATTACCAATTATCCCCTTCTGAACTTACCGAACAAACACTAGCCAGGAACGAAGGTGTTTTGAACGACACCGGTGCCCTCATCATCAAAACCGGCAAATTTACCGGTAGAAGCCCAAAAGATAAGTTTACCGTAAAAGACGAGATATCTGCTGATAAAGTAGATTGGAACGACTTTAATATCCCCATCGAAGAAAAGTATTTCTTTCAGTTGAAAGAAAAAATGCTTCAATACCTGGGCGATAAAGAAATCTGGGTACGTGATTGTTTTGCCTGCGCTGATGAAAATTACCGCCTGCATTTGAGGGTGATCAACGAAAGCCCTGCGAATAATTTGTTTTGCTACAACATGTTCATCCGCCCAACGGAAGAACAACTTGAAACCTTCACACCACACTGGCACATCATCCAGGCCCCAGGTTTTAAAGCTGATCCTGCAGTAGACGGCACACGTGCTGAAAACTTTGCAGTATTAAGTTTCAAACACAAAACGATCCTGATAGGTGGTACTGGCTATACCGGCGAAATGAAAAAAGGAATTTTCACGATGCTGAATTTTGTATTGCCTGTAAGAGCAAATGTGTTGAGCATGCATTGCAGCGCCAATATGGGTAAAGATGGCGATACCGCTATATTCTTTGGCCTGAGCGGAACCGGTAAAACAACCTTAAGTGCTGACCCCAATCGTTTGTTGATTGGCGACGATGAGCACGGCTGGACCGACAACGGGGTATTTAATTTTGAAGGTGGTTGTTACGCAAAAACAATTGACCTGAGCGAAGAAAAAGAACCTGAAATTTTTCGTGCAATTAAACCAGGAGCGCTGGTTGAAAACACGAGTTTTGTTGAAGGCACTAATAAAATTGATTTTGCCAGCAAAGAAATTACTGAAAACACAAGGGTAAGTTACCCGTTATCATTTATCAGTAATGCGCTGGAACCTTCTATTGGTAAAACACCAAAAAATATTTTCTTTTTAACCTGTGATGCTTATGGCATTTTGCCTCCTATCAGTAAACTTACAGCAGGACAGGCTATGTACCAGTTCATTAGCGGGTATACTGCCAAAGTTGCAGGAACAGAAGCTGGCGTTACAGAGCCGAAAGCTACGTTCAGCGCATGTTTTGGGGCTCCTTTCCTCCCTTTGCATCCCGGGAAATATGCAGAGATGCTGGGTGAAAAAATGAGGAAACATAACGTAAATATCTGGCTGGTGAATACCGGCTGGACGGGTGGTCCTTACGGCGTAGGGCAAAGGATGAAGTTATCGTACACCCGTGCCATGATCACCGCAGCATTGGAAGGAAAATTAAATGATGTGGAGTATGTAGCACACCGCACATTTGGATTTATGATGCCCACAGAATGTCCGAATGTTCCATCTGAATTGTTGAGTCCACGAAAAGCATGGGCCAGCGAAGAAGAGTATGACAACAAAGCAAGAGAACTATCAACAATGTTCAATAAGAACTTTGAAAAATATGCTGCAGGCGTAAATGAAGAAATCCTGGCGGCTGCACCAAAAATGTAACGTTTAGATTTTGATAGTGAAGAGCCCCCGGTTTTTTCGGGGGCTCTTTTAGTTTTAAAAACTTATTTCAGGAATTTCCCCTTCTACCAGCAGCCGGCCCGCCGTTTTTGACTGTATTTCTTCCACGGTAACGCCAGGCGCTCTTTCTAAAAGTTTAAATCCATTGCCCGTTACTTCTAACACGGCAAGATCGGTAACGATTTTTTTCACGCAACGCAATCCGGTGATGGGTAATGCACATTGAGGCAATAGCTTACTCTCCCCTTTTGGATTGGTGTGCATCATGGCGACGATGATATTTTTCGCACTAGCAACAAGATCCATGGCACCACCCATGCCTTTCACCATTTTGCCGGGAATTTTCCAATTGGCTATATCACCGTTTTCGCTTACTTCCATAGCACCCAATACGGTAAGATCTACCTTTCCGGAACGGATCATACCAAAACTCATAGCACTGTCGAAAAAAGCAGAGCCAGGCAAGGTTGTAATGGTTTGTTTACCCGCATTAATGAGATCAGCATCTTCTTTTCCTTCAACCGGGAAAGGTCCCATTCCCAATAACCCATTTTCACTTTGCAGCACTACGTTAACCCCCGCAGGAATGTAGTTGGCCACCAGTGTGGGAATACCGATGCCGAGGTTTACATAATAACCGTCTTTTAATTCTTTTGCGATGCGTTGAGCAATTTGATATTTGTCTAATGCCATGATTAATGTGATAATGTGATAATGAGCCAACCTTCCTCCCGGCAGGCAGGTGTGATAATTCAGGAACCTAACTACTTCCGTAATATGTGCTTTTAATAAATTAAAGATTATACTTCAGCTTTTCGCACGGTTCTCTGTTCAATTCGTTTTTCGTAATCTTTTCCCTGGAAAATGCGGTGTACATAAATGCCAGGTGTATGAATTTGATCGGGATCCAATTCGCCGGGTTCCACCAGTTCTTCCACTTCCGCAATAGTGGTCTTACCCGCCATTGCCATCAGGGGATTAAAATTCCTGGCGGTTGCCTTGTAAATCAAATTTCCCAGTGTATCGCCTTTCCAGGCTTTTACAATGGCAAAATCTGCATCAAAAGCCTGTTCCAACAAATAATCTTTACCATTAAAGTTGCGGGTTTCTTTACCCTCCGCTACTTCTGTGCCTACACCTGCGGGCGTGTAAATGGCCGGCATACCATATCCAGCGGCCATACAGCGGGTAGCAAGCGTTCCCTGCGGAATGAGTTCCACTTCCAGTTCGCCGCTCAACAATTGTCTTTCAAATTCTGCATTTTCCCCCACGTAGGAAGCGATCATCTTTTTTACCTGCTTCTTCTGAAGCATCAGCCCAATGCCGAAATCGTCAACGCCGGCATTGTTTGAAATACAGGTGAGATCCTTTACTCCCTTTTTTACCAATGCATTGATACAATTTTCAGGAATACCGCACAATCCAAATCCGCCCAACATCAAAACCTGCCCGTCTTGTATATCCTGTACTGCTGCATCTGCGTTTTCAAAAACTTTTTTCATGTTGATTTTTTTTCTATTCTGCTGAAACGGGTAATGGTGATTGCCTGGATTTTAAACTATCCAGCACTGCAGCTTCATCCTGCCGCCTTTTAATCATGGTATCCAGTATTGGCTTCATCAGGCCGGGATTACGCAGGTAATAATCGTAACTGCTGTAAAATTGTTTCCGGCTGGTTTTATGTAACTGGAACACCTGGTTTTGCAGGCGGGCACTTTCTATCTCCAGGTTTTTGCTTGAATCCCTGCGCACAAAATCATTTATAAATACATCCACTTTCAGGTAATCCCAGTAAACAGCCTGCATTTTTTCGGGAGGTAAAATATCTTTTGGAACCTTTGATTTTGAACAGGAAACCACGGTAAACAAAAACGCCCATATTAAAAGATTCCTCATTTCAATTGTTCTTTGTAAGCAATTGCATTGGTAAGATCGAGCTTGGCCAATAGCTCACGGGCCAGCGCTTTTTCCTGCGGTTTTGCCTTGCTGAAAATTTTGATCAGCTCTGTAGATTTTCCCTGGAAAAAAAACTGGTTGATCATTGTGTTGGGATTGTCGTTATTGAAAGTGCTCAGCAAATTCAATACTTTAATAAACTCTGCACGTGCTGCATTTTCATCTTCATACATTTTATCCATTCCATTACGATAATAACCATAATAAATATCGTGCATCAGGTTATACCGGCTATTGGTCATATTTTCTACCAACCAGTAGCGATTGCGGATACCATCGAATGGTTTCCACCCGCTGATACCACGTCCATCGGGAGCATTGTTTACAATATTTTGTGCCTTTTGAAAATGATAATCGCCACCATGATTACTGAAGGATGCATTATCGAAAGCCAGTATCATGTGCGCATAATAAGCCAGCACCGCTGTAAGGTTTGATACTAATGCATCTGAACCACTCACCCTGTTTTCATTAAATTCCAGGATCTGGAATTCCACGTATTTCATGATGACATTGTCGTCTTTGTAATTGATGATGGGCGACAGGTAAGATGAATTATACGCGGGCCTCGCAGCCTGCACGGTAAGCGACACGGTGTACACATTGGTTTCTGAAGTTTGCTCCAGGTTCAGTAAAAAATTACAATCAATTTTTTCTGTCGCTGCATAGGCCTCGTTGCTCCATTTACGGTTATTCAAAAAGTTTGCTACCGCAGTTTGCAAAGTGGTAAATGTATTGCGTGGCACCGTATTGCTCACCCTGTTGGCCAATACACTCACTTTGGCATTCAACTCCTGGGCCTGCGTTAGCAGGCTCACAAAACAAAACCCTGCAATCAAAATAATTTTATTCATTGGTATGGTTGGTAAAACTTATGATACTATTGATGATATCTGTGGCAACTTCTTTTTTTGATTTGGTGTCAAAGCTTTGTTCTCCGCCGTTCCTGTCAAAAATAGTGATTTTGTTGCTCTCATGCCCGAAGCCTGCACCCTTATCGTTCAGCGAATTTAAAACGATCATATCTGCATTTTTCGAGGCCAGTTTTTTAAGCGCAAATTCTTTTTCGTTGTTTGTTTCCAAAGCAAATCCCACTAAAAACTGCCGGGCCGTTTTTATGGTTCCCAAATGTTTCAAAATATCCGGGTTTTTTATTAACTCCAGCGTTAACGACTCGTTAGTTTTTTTGATCTTTTCATCAGCCACAGTTATGGGGCGATAATCGGCTACGGCCGCACACATAATAGCACCGTTCGTTTGCGGGAACTGCTGAACACATTCATCAAACATTTCCTGTGCTGAAACCACTTTTTTTACCAGGATGCCCGCAGGTATTTTTTCCCCACTCGGCCCAATCACCAACACAACTTCTGCACCCCGCTTTACACATTCTTCCGCCAGCGCAATTCCCATTTTGCCAGACGACGCATTTCCAATAAAACGCACGGGGTCTATAGCTTCATGTGTAGGACCGGCAGTAATGAGTATTCTTTTGCCGGCTAAGCTTTTGTCAGGCAAAAAAAAATGCTGCAGCCATTGTAAAATTTCTTCCGGCTCAGCCATACGTCCATCACCTGTAAGGCCGCTGGCCAATTCACCATTGTTAACAGGAATTACCTTGTTGCCATAACTTTCAATAACGCTTATATTTTTTTTAGTAGAGGGATGATGCCACATATCTTCATCCATTGCGGGAGCCACCACCACGGGGCATGTTGCTGAAAGATATACCGCCAGCATCAGGTTATCGCAGGCACCATGGGCCATTTTGCTCAGGCTGTTGCAGCTTAGTGGTGCAATGAGCATGATATCGGCCCAGCGACCGAGCATTACATGGTTGGCCCATGCACTGTTATCCGCAAGTTGAAACAACACTTCATGTTTTGACAAAGTGGCGAGCGTGAGCGGGGATACAAATTGAGTGGCCGAAGGGGTTAGAATTACTTTTACTTCTGCACCTGCCTTTACCAGGAGGCGCACAAGTTGCACCATTTTGTAAGCCGCAATGCTGCCTGTAATTCCAATTAATATTTTTTTCCCTTTGAGCATAAATAAAAACGGCGGTATTTACCGCCGTTAAAAATAAAACTTCTTATCTAATTGTAAACCTATTTGCCAATATTAGCTAAACAGGTCTTCTTCATTTTTGCGGTAATAAATTTTATCCTCCAAAAACTCAGTGGTAGCCAGTAAAGCCGGGTTAGGCATACGCTCATAAGCCCTTGAAATTTCAATCTGCTCTTTATTCTCATGAATCTCTTCAAGACTATCGGTATGGCTGGCAAACTCTTCCAGTTTACTATGCAATTCTTCCTTGATAGAAATATTGATCTGGTTAGCACGCCTTCCAATGATGTTGATAGACTCATACAAATTACCCGTTTTGTCTTTTAACTCAGATAATTTTTTTGGTTCTACCACGCTACTTGTGTTACCGCTTAGCTGCCGACGTAGTTTGCTCATTTTTTATTTCTTTTATATGATTGTTACTTAAATTAACGAATTCTTCCGCTTCTTTCAATTTTGAACTTTCAGGATAACGGTCTGCAAAATCCTGGTATTCTGAAATTACTTTTTCGTAGCGCTCCATTTGTTTATCCGGCACACTCATTCCCGCAAAACGATAATAAGATTTTATTACCATTAGTTTATAATCCTCGCCACTTACCGACTCAGGGTATTTATTTAACAAGGCATCAAACGCTAATGCAGCAGCCCTGTATTTTTCCAGGTTATAATACAACTGGGCCGACCTAAACTCTTTTTGTTCTAATTTTTTCCTGCTTAAATCAATGATCTCAGTAGCTTCTTTATTTCTTGGTGAACCCGGATGCGTGTTGATAAAGGTCTGCATCATGTTCATGGCTTTTACCGTATTCACCTGCTCCAGTTCCAACTTTGGACTTTGTTTATAAAAAGAGTAGGCCCTCATATAGTCCACTTCTTCTGCTCTTGCACTATTTGGAAACACTTCTAAATAACCTTTAAACATATTTTCGGCGTCCCTGTACAATCTCTGATGGTAAAAAGTGTAAGCGTATTTATAATAAAGATCTTCAAATTTCTGGCTGCCTTTAAATGCCGGGAAAAGACTTTCATACAGCATCTGAGCATTACGATATTTCTTTTTTTCGAAATACTCATCTGCCTTGGCAAGTTTGTAATTTTCGTCCTTACTCTTTTCTACTTTTGAAAATTTGCTGCAGGATGCTGCAACCACACCGATCAATAACAGCCCGAACAATATTTTAACTGACTTCATAAAGGATGGCAAAATTAGTTGATTTTAGCCAAAAATGAACTCATTTATCAGATTTGCCAAAAATGCTACGTTAAGGATTTGGTAAAGCAGGCGATTGGGAAACTATGGCTAGCGATTTGATTTTCAATATTATAAACCGATTACCCGTCCAGCCTCATGTTCCATTAACGATACATTTAATGTATGCTATTAATTGCCTGGGCTGGCTGCTTTTACCGCATTCCAGCGCTCAAATGCCCGCATGATGGACTTATGAAGGATGGTAGCATGATTCTCTTTTTTCAAAAAATCAAAATATAGATGCTTCGGAGGCATTCTTTTTCCAAGTGATTTATACAACGCCTTTGCATCTGATTTCATCACTTTGCCTTCCTCACCCACCCCGATGTACACCTGGGTGGAGGCATGAATGGGCTGCTGTTGAATGCGTAATAATGATTGATCATCCCACCAAAGGCTGGGGCTCACTATCAGGTATAGCTGAAAAAGATGCGGCTTCTTAAAAAGTATTTCTGTTGCCAGTAACCCACCTAGCGACTGGCCAATGATCATTTTTTTATCGGTTGTTCTGTATTGCCTGCTGATGTATGGCTGCAGTTCCCCCTCCAAAAACCCAATAAACTTTGCCGACGACCCGCTGCTGGGATTTTCCAGTTTATCTTTCTGTATACTGGTGGGGAAAGTAAGATCACGGCGGCGATCCACGTTTGCGATTCCTACTACAATTGATTGTGGCAGTATATTGATCCAGGGAAAATTATAAAATTGAACGAGGCCAGCTACATGAATAAAATCTTCATCTGCCGAGCCATCCAGCAGGTAAATCACCGGGTATCGGCTGCTATCATTTTCATAATACCCGGGTGGCAAATAAATATTAAGCACCCGTTTTTCCTGGAGGCTGTCTGAAAACAATTCACGCACTTCGCCCAACACAAATGGTTTTACACTGGTATCTGCTAGGTTGCAGAAAGCATTCAAACAAATAAATAAACCCAGGCAAAAGCTTATAAAAAATTTCATGAAGAACGTTTTACGCTTAGAAACAGCTGGAGTATATACCCAATAAATATCACGAGTAATGCGCCGATGACATTGAGCCACAAAAACGAGATGATATCGGCTTTGTAAATTACGATCACCAATATTTCCGAAATAATAGCAGCGTAAAATATTGCCTGTCCCTTTATTTTTTTGATCCAGAACGCCACTAAAAAAATGCCCAGTATCACGCCGTAAAATAAAGATCCCAATATGTTAACTGCCTCAATTAAGCTGTTGCCAATGTTATGCGCAAACATCGCTATTACAATACAAAAAATGCCCCAGGCAAATGTGTACCACTGCGATACTTTATAATCCTGGAAGGCCGTTTCATCCTTCACAAAAAACTTTTTATGAAAGTCAACTACGCTGCAGGCTGCGAGCGAATTGAGGGCCGCCGCAATACTTCCCCAGGCCGATAAAAATATTACAGCAAATAACAACCCGATCAGCCCCACC